>NZ_JAAMWY010000012.1:0-6066 GCF_011068165.1 Campylobacter sp. CFSAN093233 | reverse complement strand
TATTTGAGAGGGTAAGTTCAATGGCTTTGTTTTGTATAGTTTAAATCTTTAGTCATTTTAACACTAAATGCGTTATTCCTTGTGTTGTTTTAAATGCAGGTGCACTAAAATAAGCAAATAAGATTAATTGATATTTTTCATTCATATTATAAAGTTTATTCCTATCATCTTGTGAAAGCATAGAAGTATTAAAGGTTATATCATTTCCTTGAAGATTTTCTAAAATTTTAATTTTAGATTGATTACATTCTAATTCCTCTTCTTTTTTTATACAATATGCCCATTTAATTGTCTCATCGAAGAAAAATTCTCCTCATTATTTAAGTAGGCTCTAATAAAAATAGTTTCATTGTAAGGGATTTTATCAGTAGTATTTTGCTGTTCTTTTTCTTTATAAGCTTTCAAATTTGTGATATATAAATTCTCTCTTGAATTTTTTATTTGTTTTTCATACCCATTTGCCTCAGTATCTAAATAAAGATTTTCTCCAAAATCTTGCATGCTTACCTTATTTGTAAAAGTATAGCTTCCACCTTTCTTATCTGCAGAACTTAAAGAGACTATTGCCACATTTCCAATTTTATGCATTTGACTTGTGCTAAAGCCTTCTAAGGTTTTTGTAGCTATAATACATTTTGTAGCCCTTTTAAAAAAAGAAGAGTTTGTATCTAAAATTAAATCAATCTTGAAACTGCTCTTATAAATGCCTTCTTGATGTTCTAACTTTAAACTTTCATAAATCCTTCTATTCTCACAATTATGAAGAAATACTTTAGTGATGGTTTCATAATTGTTTCCATTTTCATCTAAAATCTTAAGATTATTAAGTGTTAATTCAAAATTCCCCCTCTATGCGATAAAATCTCTTCGCTACTATATCTTTCTAGTTTTAAATAGATTTTTAGCATCTTTGAGGTTTTATCTTGCAAAATTTTAAATTGATTTTCTTTAGCAAAACTGTATAATTCTATAGCATTTTCTTCATTACCAGCAAGAGCAACTTTTAAAATCCCATCGTTTTTATTAATAAAATATGATATATTGTTTTTTACTGCTTTAAAGTATATTTCATTTTCTTTTTTTTAAATAAGTTCTTCTTGGGTGCTACAAGAAAAAGCTTGCGGATTACTTGTTTGTTGTTCTTCTTGCGTTGGATCATATTTTAAATACATTAGCTCGCATTGATCTTCTATCAATTTAGTGCAATCTATTTTTGCTTTTGCTCCTATAAGTAAAGTAATAAAAGTATTTTTAGGTTGTTCTATTTGTATAATAGATGGAGTGGGATTTGGATAGAGGATAAGAATATTATGGGGTGTATTTGCTTCTAGTTTTTCAAACTTTTGTCTTAAAGTTTTATTAAGCAAGGCAACATTATCCAATTTATTAGCGCCTAAATTCTCACAATAATTAGCAATACAATAAATATTATCTAAGCTAAAATTTTTTTGAGTGAGGGTGTTTAGGTAATTAAGATAGGGAGCGAGAATATCAGCTATACCCTGAAATTCTTCTTTAGCAACATAAGAATAATAGTGTTTGTCTTTAGTATAATATGTATTGTATTCTCTTAAGAGATACTCTGTTTTTTTCATCAACTTCTTTGCATTTCTTATAAGTTTGCATAAAAGAAAGATAAGTGTATTTATCTGGCAGCTTCAGTCCTTGCTTGGTATTGGCTTCTCTAAAGTTAGATTCTTGGATTCTGCGAGAATAATAAGGGTTTTTGAATTGTCGTATATCAGCATAATAACGCACAGAAACCACACTAAAAATCTATTCTTATCTTTAAGGACTTTTTGAAGCAAGATGAGTCCACTCTCTGGGTTAAATCTTGCTGGACGCTGATAATAAATAGACAATAAGGGAATAAACTCTTGTGGATTGGTTAATTCTGTCTTACTAAAAGAAGTAAGATAGTTTGCATTCCATTTTTGAAGTTTTTTTCTTAGATTATGTATTTTCTCAAAAGAAATGATTTTTTTAACTTCTTTTGCTTCATTATCTGCAAGCTCAAAAACCATATTTTCATTAAGTTTTTGGTTGATATTTTCAGGATTTTGGTTGTAGATTTTTATATTATTTTGCAAAATAGCATTGAAATATATTTCTATTACTCATAACAGGATGATTAAAATATTTCAGTTTTTCTCTTGTTTTTTGCCCCTTTTTGTATCTTTAGGGATACTCTTTAGTATTGAAAAATAGAGTTTAGAATATAATCTATCAAGTTTTTGTAACTCCCCACTTTTATCACTACAAATCATCTTTTCAACCTTGCTTTTTGCTTTAGCACAATTAAAGCTAGGTTTAGCTTCTTCTGGAGATTGAGCATTAATATTAATACTTAAAGTAACACAAATCCTTAAAACTATTAAAAACTTTTGCATAAGAACTCCTTTAATTTACTCTGTATTTTTTGTCGCTTCAAACATAATAACTACTCCTCTAGCACAATATCTAAAAATATAGAGCTATATAAAAAGAAATCTAAGCCAAGATTGAAGTGTTTGGGTATCATAATTTGTTTGAAAAAATATTAACATCCATGCAATAGCAACGCACAGGCTACTATGAATACAAAGAGAGAAAATACTCATTGGGATAATCCATAATGAAAATTCGTTTAGAGCTAGATTTGAATGTGATTGCATAAAAAATTTTCTTAAAAAATATACCAAAGGTAAAGAAATACCACAGATATACATTATTAATAACTCCCATTCACAAGTAATGCAGATAATCAAAAATAATAAATAATATGAAAAAAGCCAAGCAATCCAAAAACTTTTTGAACATACAAACCCACAAAAGCTTTGAAATCTTATCAAAAATACTATACATACATAAGATATACCACCAAGAATCAATACAGGCAATGTAAAGACATATGCTAAAAACCCAAATCCATCAGTCATTATCTCGCCTCACTTTTACTATAATCCTCAATAGATTCTTTGTATCCAAATTATTTGGAATCTTAATATTTTTAAAACCTTTGCTTGTAACTATAAAATCACAACCAAGATTGAAATGTTTCTGTGTTTGTTGGATTTGTATTTGTTGGTAGTCGTGGTTTTGATATATAAGTTTTTGCATTATGGTTTGTCCTTGCCTATCATAGATAAGATTCTATATAGAATCTTAGTAAAAAATGACTTATGATTTTTATAGAGGATATAGCTAAGGAGTAGTGCAATTATACTGGGAAAAACCACAACAAGAACATAAAAAGTTATAGTGCGAATCGCCTCATTTCTCTCATCGATTTTAAGATAATATCTATCACACCATGAGCTGATATAATATCCAATAGCATACATCATTACAAAAGAAAGGATAAGTAGTCCAATCCCAATAAAAAATGAAACGATATATCTGCCTAGTCTCTTTGTAAATGAAATCTTTTGCATATCAAAATAAGTATAGATAATAGCATAGAGTATAAAGGTAAGATGTATAATTTGCAAGATAATGGGGATTAAAAACATTTGAAAAATTTCAAAAAGGCTGATAATAGTTGTATCGACAAATATTACCCACATAGCTAAGTATAACAACACTGAAGCTCCAATATGTAGAGTAAGATTCACATATTGAGGCTTATATTTATACAATAAAAGCGTCAGACAATAAAGGGGTAGAAAATAGTATGCAATAAGACTAAGCCCATATATAAAAGGCTCATAATCACCACCAGCAAAAAACATCTTACTTCCCCACTATAAAAGCAGTATCTTGCATTTGCGTATGACTAAAATCCATATCCAAAAATGTAGAGCTGTATAAAAAGAAATCTAAGCCTAGATTAAAATACTGTTTTGTTTTTAGAAAGTCTGAATTATATAAGGGAAATAAGAATGATTTTGGTGAGGTATATTTAAAATGAAATTTTGTATTTCGGTATTGCATTATCGAATTATATAAATCAAATCCTACCTTCTCATAATCCCATGCCCCAATAGGCTGATCGCTACCATTATTATTAAAATTCACAGTATCAATGATAAAAGCACGCACCTTTTTGCACGCAGCATATAAAGAATGGTAATTATAGAATCTTGTAACTCTCGTGATTTGTATAAGGCTTGGTATATATAAGATATTAAAAGCCCCTGCGATAGAGTATAGAGCAAAATTCTGCTTGTATTTTGGGTTAGAGTGGAATTTATCTAAAACTTCTTTTTCATGTTGTATGGAGTTTTGCAATGAAAATGCATCAAATTTACTTAAGTCTAAATGCGGTAAAAACACATCATTTTTTATATCAAACCTTTGAAAATATAAACTATTATCGATAATATCTGATGGTTTTTGTAAGTCTTTTATAGCTTTATGAGTTTCTGGGAGTGTTTCCTCTTTTTTATATAGCTTAAAGACTTCTGCATTCTTCGTCTTATTCTCTTTCATTGCTTGGATATTGAGTGCCATTGTATATTCTTGTGTATTTTTAATGTTTTTTATATCTAGTAAAGTATCATTAAGAAAATCTTCGAATTGTTTTTGAAAATCAGATTCTTCTCCAAAAAGCTTTTTGAGATTCATATACTCGCCCTTTAGCTCTTGCATTATAGGAAACTTCATATAAAAACTATCCCAATCTAATTCCGCATAAAATCTTGCTTTATCTCTTGATTTTGTGTTGTCAGTCTTTAATTGTTGCATCTCTACTCTAGGCAATATCTCCTTTACTATTGTTTTCATTGTTTCATTAGGGATAGTATCTATAAAATCTTGTGAAGTAGAGCTTCTAAAGGTTAAATCTTTTAATTCTTTAGCATCACTTGGATTATCATGCCATAATCTTTGACAGATATAGCTTACCCCCCAACCAAGCCTTGAGATTTCATCTTTGTTTGTATGTGCCCTTAGTGTTTCTGCTAGAGTGCAATCAATGGTAATTTGTGGATAATCATTAATTCTTATAAGATAAGAGGCATTATAATTGGGTATTTCTTTATAAGCAAAGACTAATAGTGTTTTTTGCTCTTGTGTGTCTTTAGGGTTTGGTAGTTGCAAACTAAGATGTTTTCCACAATAAGCTTTGTTGTTTTCTAAATGTCTATAAATGATAGAAGAAGATAATAGGGCTTTATCTTCTTCTTTTTCAATATAAAAACAATCTTTTAAAATTTCTTCATCAAATAAAGAACTTTCCTTTTTGTCATTAGTTAATTGGTTTTTGTTTAACTTATCTAAGGTGTTTTTATCCTGAATAAAAACATAACCCCATTTAATTTGCTCTTCTTTGATTTTTGTATCCTCATAAATAGCTTCAAATTCTACTATATCGCCAAAAGTATAGAAATTACGCACTATTTTTTCATTATTTTCTAAGGTAAATTCTTTGGATTTTAGCCTAATAGAGTTTATAGAGCCTTTATCTGCCTTTCTTTCAAATTTTATTTCACACCAATGCCCATACTCATAACTTCTTAATAAAAATCTATGATTATAGATGGGTTTGTTTTTATAAACACTAGATTGGTTTAAAATTAATTCAAAGCTTTGTGCTTCTTTACTAAAAATTTCACTAGCATTTAAATGAGCTTCCCCCATTCTATTGGTTGTAAAAATAGTCTTGATTTCATTTTTATTGCCCTGTGCTATTTCATAAAGCTTAAATTCTTGATTATGCAGAAGAATATTATTAGAACTTAAAAGCCTAATATTTAAACTATTTTTTTGATTAAGTGCTTCCATTACTCTGTCCTAAGCTCTCCACCTCTAACTACAAGCCCATTAGAATCTATAATTACTTCAACTCCACCTGCTTTAATTATAACACAATCTCCCTTAGTAACAATTTGAGTATCACCTACTTGATGGAGGATTTGACTGCCTGTTTTACTTCACAATCTGTTTGAAAGTCAAAAGTTGAATTATCTGATTCTAAAGAATATTGTTCCTCTACCTTTGTCTGCATGGAATTGGACTTTAAGGATGTATTATCTTGTATGTGGGCGGATAAATTTTGATGAATATTAAGGAAAAATTCTTTTTCTATTGTTTGGGTTAAAGACTTTTCTATTAATAATTTATTTTCTCCCTTCACATTTCTTATCT
>NZ_JAAMWY010000011.1:0-17754 GCF_011068165.1 Campylobacter sp. CFSAN093233 | reverse complement strand
AGTAAT
This sequence comes from Campylobacter sp. CFSAN093233, assembly GCF_011068165.1. NCBI lineage: Bacteria > Pseudomonadati > Campylobacterota > Epsilonproteobacteria > Campylobacterales > Campylobacteraceae > Campylobacter > Campylobacter sp. CFSAN093233. The sequence goes on along the minus strand of NZ_JAAMWY010000011.1, from coordinate 17,748 downwards.
AAGTGATTTTGGAGAAAGTTTAATTAAATCTCTACCTTTTTTAGTGGATTTGATAATTTGTTTTTTATCTTTACTTACTTCTATATACTCTCTTTCAATTAATGTTTTTATATGATTAGATCTTGTTGCAGGTGTTCCTATACCACCACTTTCACCTTTTTTGTCTTTGTCTTTTTCAATCAGTAATTTTTTAATTCTTTCATCAGACACATACTTTGCGACACTATTTAAATCTTTAAGTAGCGTTGTCATAGTGTAGTAAGGGCGTGGCTTTGTTTGCTTTTTTTCAATTTGTATCAAAGAGCATTTTGCAATATCACCATTTTTTAAGATAGATAAATCGTTTATATCGTTCTCATTATTTTCTTGTTCCTCTTCGCTATCTATATTTTGCCAAAGACTTCTAAAACCACTTTTTGTTGTCTTGTTTTGAGTAGCGGTAAAAATTCTTTGATTTACTTCTAAATTAATTGTAGTAGTTTGATATTCTCTAGGATGAAAGAATTGGATAATAAATCTTTTAGCGATTAGATTGTAAACGACTAATTCATCTTGAGTTAATTGCGATGAAATTTTATTTTGGGTAGGGATTATTCCATAGTGTGCTGAAATGTTAGCATCGTTAAAAGCCTTGCTTTTTATTGTTAAATCACTGCTATCAATGAGAGCTTGAATTTCATCATTAGAATTTAAATTTTCCTTTATAATATTTAAAATATTTGGTGCTTGTTCAAACATTGTTTCAGGTAAATATTGGCAATCTGATCTATTATAAGTTATAGCCTTGTGTTTTTCTCTTAAAATTTGAGTGATTTCTAATGTTTTATCAGGGCTAAAACCAAAAAGTTTTGCACATTCAGCTTGTAAAACAAGTAGATTATAAGGTAGCGGTGGATATTCCTTTTTGTTTTCTATTTTTAAATTAATTTTTGCATTTTGATTTTCACAAGATTCTTTGATCTCTTTAGCTAAATTTTCATCTAAAATTTTATCTTCTGTTTTCAATCTTGCTTTAATAGTATTATTGTTGATATTAAAATCACCTAGCAAAGAATAATAATTTATACTTTTAAAATTTTCAAATTCTTTATCTCTATTAACTATAAGAGCCAAAATAGGCGTTTGAACTCTACCTACGCTTAAAATGCCCTCATATCCATTTTTTCGTGCCATTATGGTATACGCCCTAGTAAGATTTATGCCTACTATCCAATCTGCTTGACTTCTTGCAAAACCTCTTTCGCTCATTCCTTTAAAATCTGCATTTGGCTTAATTTTTGCTATTTCTTCTTTTACTGCTTTTGGTGTTAAATCATTAATTAAAACCCTAAATACAGGTTTAGAAGTTTTGGAGTATTGAATAATTTCATCAACAAGAATTTGACCCTCATCATCTGCATCCCCACAATTTACAATAGAAGTAATCTTGTCGCTATGGATTAAATCGCAAATAATTTTTAATTGTTTTTTACTTTCTTTTTTGGGTAAATATTTAAATTCTTTAATGGGTAGTGGTAAGTCTTCAAGTTTCCACAACTTATATTTTTCATCATATTCTTCAGGTTTCGCAAGCTCTAGAATATGCCCAAAAGCCCAAGTAACAATATTATCACCTTTTTGTATATATCCTTCTCCGCTTTTATAATTGCCATCTAGTCCTTCTGCAATTGCTCTACCAAGTTCGGGTTTTTCTGCTATAAATAATTTCATTTTCACCTTTCTAGTTATTAATGCTATAATCTTCTTTTGTCCTCGATTTTTCTATAGTTTGATTTTTTGCAAAACTACTCATCTTGTCAAAAAAATAACTTTTATCTTTTTTTATTTCCTTTAAATCTTTTTCTATTAATCCACTTGTTCCTTCTTCTTGCATCATAAGTCTTTCAATTAATTTATGAGTTTTATGGGTATTTTCTTCTTTACTTAGCTCTTCAAATTCTTGTTTGCTGATATTTTTATTGAAATTATTAATATATTCTATGGTGTTTTTAATGATTTTTAAGCATTCTTCTTCATCTAATTGAGTATTTTTTTCGGTTTTATTCCAAGAATGATTTAAATCAAATTGTAAAACTTTTGTAATTTCTAGATTATTCGAAAATAAATCAATTTCTTTTTGATCTTTTGAGTTTAAATATAAATATTGAGGAGCTATATATCCATTATCTAATTCTTTAAAATCTACTTTTTGATTTTCTTTTAAGCCTATAAAACCGCAAAGCCATTGTCCTTTATCATTTGCCATTAAAAGATCATTCTCTTGTAATTTTTTTAGATTCGGATATTCAACTTTTATTATAATATATGGAATATTGCCTATTTGTCCTTCTTTTTTTTCAAGCTCTATATAATTTACTTTCATTTTTATTCCTTTTAATTTTGTTACTTATAATTACTATTAATAAATAATAATAACTATAAATATGCACCTTTATAAGGTGCATATTTTTATCTTCCAAACTCTTGGTTTTGAGTTTTTTCAGGCTCTTTGATTTCTTGAGTTTGCTGTATTTGTTGTTCTTGTTTTTGTGCTTTCATTTCAGCTTCATTAACAACTTTAATTCCAGCATTTGAAATTACAGCTATAAACTCATTACCTTTTTCCTTAAGCTCTCGTTTTAATTCTTCATTATAAAGCCTTACATTAGTTTCTAAATAGTGACTTTTAGTTCCATCTTGATTTTGGTGTTCTACAATTCCAACTCCTTCAATTAATTCTTTTGCAGATTCTCGCTTCTGATTAATTGTGTAGTAAAAATAACCTTGCTCATTTATATTAGAGTTGATATAAATGAAATCATCTCTATTTTGTGAATTTGTAGGTTTTAAAACTATATTGTGAGTTTTTTCATCTCTATTAACAAAATAGTTTTTCCATACCTCATTAACTTTTGCAGAAAAAAGCACAGCTCCGTGTTCCATTGCAGCAACTTGTCCAGCTTCTTTAATAACATCGATGAGAGCAGTATCTACTTTTCTTTGTTGAATATCACCTTCCTTGCCTCTATAATTTAAAGCATTGTTTGTATCGATAACAATTTTATCATTAACTAATTTTCCAAATGCCATTTTTTGCTCCTTTTTTTAATAAATTTGTGATTTGTTTTTTGTTTTTTGCATTTTTTTGTATATAATTGTTCTGTTCATTCACCTCCTTGTAGTGTGATTTGAATACTATTTTTATTCTCATTGAAAATAGTTTTTTTGTTTTTTGCAAAGCTCAAGGTAAAGCTTCCTTTGCTATTTTCATCAATAGAGATAGTGGCTAAACCTTGAGTGATTGTGCTTACTCTTTCTTTTAAATTGTTATATTCTGAATATTTTATATAAGTAAGCAAAATTAAAATGCCAAGAGCCATACCTAACCCTATAGAAGTAAAACTAAAAAATATAAGATACCATTTTGTATTTTTTGTCATTTTTGTAAAAATTTCCGAAAATATATTCAATTTTTGTTTTCCATCTTCAACAAAATGATCAAGAAAAGTATTATAATTTTTTGCATTATGAGAAAGTTTATATTCTACTATTTCGCAAAATTTATTAATTTGCTCGTTATATTGTTTAAGTTTATCATCCAATGATATTTTTTGAATTTCATTAGCAAATTTAGCAAAATCTTCCATTGTTTTTTTAATAGAAATGGTTTTATTAATAATTTCTTTCTCTTCATCATTAGGAGGATTTTTAAAATAAGAAATAAGAGCTAAATAGGTATTATCTAGCTCTATAATATTGCTTTCTAAATCTTTAAAAATACCATCTTCTGTATTATTTTGTGCATTTTGCTTACCAACATTAATTTTAGCAATAATTATTTTTATAAGATTTTCAAATTTTTCCAATAATTCATTATAGTTTTGCATAGCTATATTTTTTGAATTATCTTCATTAACTATTTCAAAAAGATTATTTTCGTTAGAATTAATTTCTTCATTCATTGTTATTTCTCGTTTATCCAGCAATCTTTTTTAATAATTATTTTTTGATAATAAGCAATATCGATTCTATAATACTTGCCAAATCCTTCTTGTTTTCTTTTATTAGCAGGTAGTTTAATAAATTCTCCATAACTTATAGGAGTTAATTTTTCTCCTTGTTCTCTTTGCGATACAGGTAAAGCATTATAAATTTCTTGTGATACTTCTTTTAATTCATAACCTCTTTCCCAATCTTTTTGCTCATAAAATTTCTTATCGCAAGTATATTTTAAATGATAATCTGTGTATTTTGATGAAGCTAAAAGTTTGCAAGAGTTTGTAAGTTCAGGATTTATTCTAAATCCATAAGTTTTTATTTCTACGCATTCTCTTGATCCATTATGCCCACCACCAGTGCATATTTTTTCAACTTTTAAAGGTTGTTTTGATTTTTCAATTCTTTGATTTAATGCAGTTGTAGAGCATTCTCCATCTAAGTTAACTAAAATATCATTTTTATATTTATACATTTCTGGATCATTTGTTGTGTCAATAGGACACAAATTTAAAAATTCTTTCCTTGCTTGGATAGTTTTCCAAGGTTTTTTAAAGTGAATGCTAAAATATTTTGCTAAAGAAGATGCACATTCAGGTGGTTTAACTGGACTTGCTAAACAAAGAATTACTTCGCAAGAAGTTCTAGTATCACCAGATAGTAATTGCAAATCTAAAGCATTAACACTATTTATTACACCAAAAACACAAAATGGGAATAATATTTTTTTCATTTTTCTCTCCTTTAAAAATTTGTTTTATTAAAAAATAAAATATTAACTTTGTTAAAATCACGCTCAATAGGATTGACAGGCTGTAATTCTATAGGTGCTAAAACTTGATTTTTTTCAAAGTATTGCTTATATTGTTCAATTAAATCTTTTCTACCTACTAAAATGATTTTTGTAGAATTGTGTGCGAGTAAAAAAGTTTTAGTAATAAGATCATTTTTAATAAAATCATCATTTATAGTTTTTTTCTCAACCACGATATGATAAGTCCAATTAAATCCGCTCAAATAAGGATCTTTAGGAACAAAACTGTATTTATGCTCCAAAAGAGAATTATTAATAGATAATGCAGAGCCATCATCTAATCGTTTTGCTTTTGGTGCAGAACACCCAACCATTAATGAAGCGATTAAAGCTAAACTAAGCGACATTTTTTTCATTGTTTTCTCCTATAATTTGAATTTTAATTTTGCATTCTCCTTTCAAGATTGCATCTTCTAATTGTTTGCGTGAAGGGATTTTTTTTATTCCTGATAGGCTTTTTGAAACAGCTTTAAATTTATCCATGAAATATGAATCTGAATAGTAGAATGCTTTATTGCATAAAATAGGCTTACCACTATCAATAGTAATAAGTTCATTTTCAAAAGGCATTTCTCTAAGTTCTTGTGGCAACATTAAAGCCCTACTTGCTTCGCTAATACTATGTGATCCACCTCCATTATTGCCTGTATTAATACTTCTTGATTTTGTTTTAAAAGTAGTATTTCCTAAAATCCTAGAGATAGCTTCTGCGTCTTCTTGCTCTCTTGGTGCATAGAAAATCTGACAAGCATGATTTGTTAAGAGTGTTTTAGCTCCTTCTTTTCCATAGCCCAAAGGTGGTTGTGTTTCAAGTTGTGAATTTGATTGATAAATCATCAAAGATCTTAACCAATAACCAGCCATAAAACTGATTGCTGATTGATAGATAGGAATTCTACCAGGTGCAGTAAATTCATCCATAACCATTAAACAAGTATATTTTAAATCTTTATTGCTTTGTGGCATTTCTTTGGTGTTTAATAAAATAAGTTGCGACCAAAAAATATTTAAAATAAATTGTGCATTTGCTAATTGATCAGGCGTAATTCCTATATAAATTGTCATTTTCTTTTTACGCAAATCTCGCAAATCAAAATCGCTTGTTTCTGTGCTTAATCTTAGAGTTTCACTTTCAAATGGCACAAGGGGTGCATTAAAAGAACTCATTACGCCTGATTTAGTTGCGTCTGAGCTAATATTAAAATAAGTTTCTAAGCGTCTTATGGTAGCTTCATCTAAAATTTCACAATAGACTAAAAAATTGTATGTATCATCAAAACCTCTAATATTATTTTCCTCATTTTTAAGAGTTAAACCTTTTGAGAGTTGCAAGATATTGTAAAAATTAAATTCTCCCACATCAACATTAAAAGCTTTTTGAAAATCTTTTCCATTGCTACTAAGTTGCAAATCACGCCATAAATAACAAAGTCCTATGAATAGATTTTGAGCCAATCCGTTGAAAAATTTTGAAGTAGAATCCCCATCAAGTGGATAAAGGATATTGCCTAAATCCATTAATTGACTATCGCAATGCTCTTTATCATTCATATCAATATAAGTTAAAGGATTATAGCGATGTGTCTGTCTTGAAAATGGATTGAATAAATAAACTTCTTGTCCTAAAATCTCTTTTCTATATTTGCTTGTGTAGTCAAAACATTCTTGTTTAATATCTTGAACAACAGCACTTTCTCGCCACTCTAACAAGTTTGGTATTACTATACCTACGCCTTTACCACTTCTTGTGGGTGCTCCTAAGGCTACAAATTGCTGACCGCTAAATCTTAAAATCTTTCCCTTGTATTTTCCGATAATTATTCCATTATCTGAAAATAAATTCATTTTTTTAATTTCATTAAAATTTGCAAATCTAGCTTCGCCAAATTGAGATTTTTTGGCTTTTAAAGATAACACCAAAACAGAAAAAACAACAAAACAAATGCCAAAAGTAATACCTAAAGAAAGCCATATTTTTGGATAACCATTAGAGATTGCTTGTAGCGTAAAATTTATGTTATAAATTTCAATCGCTTTCATTATTTTTACTTTATTTAAAAAGAAAAAAACAATGGGTGTTATTAAGTAAGTGAGAATAAAACTCGCTATAGTAAGAAAAATCATTTGAATGCTTTTATTATTTTGCATTTATCTCTCCATTTCTTTAAAATAAATGCCGCTAATACGCCTTTTTCCATGATGGGCATGGATATGCACGACAATATCTATTAAGTCTTTAAGTGTTTTTTGGATAATTTCAAAAGGCACGCATTGACCTTGTGGATTTTGTAGAGTCATTAAAGCAAGTCGTGTAAATGTTTCTTCGGGGCTTCCTGCATGGCAACTTGTGATACTTCCACCATGACCACTAGCTAAAACATTAATAAAATCATAAGTTTCAGCACCTCTAAGCTCTGCTAGTAAAATCCTATCAGGCTTCATTCTTAAACAAGATTTTAAAAGTGTTGCAGAATTTAAAAAATCTGTACTTTTTGCTTCGCTAGGATAGAATAATTGCACGAAATTTTTGTGTTCATAGAATTTGATTTCTTCAACATCTTCTATTGTGATAATCCTATCATCAAGGCTTATAAAATCAATAAGAGTTTTCATAAAGGTAGTTTTACCGCTTCCTGTTTCACCAGCGATAATAATATTTTTACCATAACTAACAGCTTTGGATATAAAATTTTGATAATCTCTTGCTTCATATAGCTTGATTAATTCTTCATCGCTTGGTTTGATTTTATTTTTATCATCAGGATTTAAATCTTCAAAAAGTCCGCTTTTAATATGATCTTCCATTTTAAAGCGAGTTTTGCTTGGCTTTCTAATAGTAATTGAAATGTGTTCGCTTTTTGTAGCAGGAGGAATAACAATTTGCATACGCTCTCCACCTACTAGAATACAACTAAGAATAGGGCGTGATACATCTATTTTATCTTTTTTGAATGAGGCTGAAGCAGTTGCAAAATGTCCAGCTTGTTCAAAATCAAGTTTAGTATCTATACATTCCCATAATCCTTTAGAGTTTTGTACCCAAATTTTATTATCGCCGTTATAGCAGATTTCATTGATATTATCATCTTTTAAAAATTCTCCAAAAAATTTTTGAGTATATTTATCTAGCGTTATTGACATTCTTTTTCCTTGTAAGTTTATAAACTTTTGAAAAATCAATATCACGATTAACATAAACACCGACCAAATCACCTTGATTTTTATAAAGTGTAGGTTTAATATCAATCATTTTTTCTAGTGCTGTATTTGCGATTTCTTTTGCAGAATCTCTTGTATTTTCAGTGTAATTGGCATAATTATTTTTATTATCTTTACCTGCAATTTGATCCGCTAAGATAGCCAGTGAATCATCTATCATTGATAGTAAAACAGCAGAGCCAAATCGTTTTAAGTAATGATGATCTACCCAACCTTGAACGCCACTTGCACCTAATTCATCGGTAGCACCTGAATAAACAGGGATAATGATATTGTTCGGTGTTCTAATTTCTTGCCAAATTACAAATAATCTATCCATTCCATCATCCATTTGTCCAGTATTAAAAGTTCCTGTAATAGTGCTACCTTTTTCAATTAAAAGAGTATTTCCATTAGCAGAATAGACATCATTTGATACAATACAAGCGATTCCACCTTTAATAGAACTTACCAATCTTGTTTTTAAAGCACAGCCTATATAAGTTCCTTTAGGTAATAGTAAATTTTGATCAAATTCGCTAACTTTAGCGATTGTGGGAGTGAAGACCTCTCCAACAAAATCTCCACTACTACCACCTTGTAAATTATTAGAGTTTTGTAAAGTACCATTTTGTCCAAACTCAAACACTGTGTTAGGTTTTTCTCCAAATTCTTCCCTGTTTCCTGTGCCATTATTTCCAAATCCATCATTATTAGATGAAGCGACAACAGTAACTCCTGCACCTTTAACAATTCTAGGCTTTGGAGGTTTTGGTTCAAGTATTAAATCTTGTGTCGGTTTTGGTGATTCTTGTGCAATTAGTTCATCAAATGTTTTTTGTGGAGGAGGTGGAATAAATTCCTTTGTTTTAACACTTTGTGCCAAATCTTTATTATCTTCTTTTTGTACTTCTTCGGTAGTTGTATTGCTACTTAAAAATGATTTTAAAAAATAAACTAATATTAAAACTAATAATAACCCACCCACAGCAAAAATTACATAAGCTTGTATCTTTCTAAGATGATTTTTTTGATCGTGTAAATCACTTGTATGATTTTCAAAATCATTGTCTAAATTATCTTGTTCTTTATCTTGCATACTTATTCCTTTTAGTTTCATTTGCTTTATTTTTTATTTATCTCTCTTTGAATATTTTCATTGGAGGTTTCTCTTGTTTTATCTAAAGGATTTTTTGCATAGCCACGATTAAAAATACCAACGACTTTATCGCCACTTCTTAACAAGATTTGTTTAGTAATTTTTTGAATTACTAAAACTTCATAATTGCCATCTTTTTTAATATGAGTATTTAAAATACTTTCTTTACCATTATCATACATGAAAACAGCAGGAAAAGTTTTAGTATTATCAAAACCAAGATATGTAAAAACACCATCATCATAAGCAAAATTTGGACTTATGTCTTCGCTGCCTTTGTTAATTTTCATATAAAAATCCCAATTTCTAGGAATGGTATTTTTATTTAAATCTCTGCGTATATTTTCTTGTTCTTGTGCTTCTAAAAATTCTTTAGCGGCTTTTAAATCTTTTTTAGGGTAAGAAAAACTGAGTTTATAGGTAGCGTTATTATTTTGGTTTACAAGTTTTAAATCGAATACATAAGTATTTAGATTTGTAATAACAATTAGGTTAGTTTTCCAATCATGAGGATTTGGATCTAAAACGAATTCTTGTGATGCTTGACTCTCTCCTATATTATTGTTTTCTTGTTGAACAAGTTGTGTTTTATAAGCTTTAGGTTTTATAAATAAAAGATTGTCTTTTTCAATTAAATCCCAACCTTCTGCAAAACCTGTAGCAGTATTGATAATTCTTTCATCGGTACCAAATTCTAAAACGCTAACATAGCCATTTTTTGCATTAATTTGAAATACATCGTTTGCATTATAAATTGCATAAGCAATTCTTTTATCAAATGTAGAAGTTTTTGGAATATTTAAAGCCCAAATAAAACTACACAACAATAAATTTATCAAGATTATTTTTTTCATTGTGCCACCTCGTCATCAATTCTATAAGTTAATACTTTAAAACCTAAAGGATTTAAAAATCTGTTTTCTTCGCTAGCTTTTGCTAAGATATAGTCATAACTTAATGTTATTACTTTTGTTGCTTGAGTTGTTCCTTTGGAAGTTAAATTTTTTGTAGTAATAATTGCCCTGACTGTAGCAGTTTTCACTCCGTTACTTTCTCCTAAAACAATACTTAAAATTTGAACACTTACTTCATTGGAGTTTTTTAGAATTTGATCTCTTGCATTATCACCTTCATATAAAGCCCTATATTCATTTGCTACTTTTTCAGAACTCATTAATTGAGTAAGTAAATAATCTTGATTTAAAAGATCATAATAATAGCCTTCTCTAGCTTTTACATAAGTGCTAATAAAATATTTATCTAATGCTTCATTTGCTTTAATTTCTTTTTCATCAAGCATGGTTAAAATATCAACCATTCCTGTAGTATTGTCTACTCTTATTACATAAGGTTCTATTGTTTTTAAAGGAGTAAGTAAAACAACAGCTATAATGGAAATAATGGCTATAAAAATAGAAATAAAAGCAATAAGCCAAGCTCTTTTATTACTTTTTTCAATTAAGTATCTAAAACTTGCTTCATAATCTATTGCAGTATTAAACTCATTTTTCATCCATAGTTCCTTTATTTAAATCTTTGTTTTGATTGATGGGAATCCATCCTGTTTGATTGTTAAAAAATTCATCATATTTACCCTGATTTTTAGTGCTACAAGCACTAAAAAATAAAACACCAAGTAATAAAATAAAAATTAATTTAGCCTGCATTTCTAGCCCTTTCATACATTTTTTTTGCAAAACTATAACCACCTTTAGTGCCAGCCCAAGCACCTTTAGCAGCTAACTTTGCACCAGTTTTTCCTGCATTTACAGTTTTTCCTGTAGTTTTTCCTGCAGTCCAACCTGCCAATCTACTAACAGGATTTAAAGCAGAACCTATTGCTCCGCCCATAGCTCCTTCCATTGAAACATTTGCGATTTTTTCAGCATAAATTTTTGCAGAAATAATCATAATGACAAGAACTAAGGAAGCAATGACGAAGAAAATACTTGTTCCTAATACTTCAGATCCAGATTGTACATGTTGCGATAATGAAACTATCCATCCGTTTATTTCCCCCATGAAAGTTTTTAAAAATAATCCTACAAGTAAAATCACTAAAGTATTTGAAAGTAAAAGTCCTATCCATTGCGTGAAAACATTTTTAGTGGATTTAAATATCAAAAGCCAAAAGACTATAGGAGCGGTTATTACAAGTAGGGTTTGTGTGAAAGTTGTAACCACTAAAATAGCAAATGTAGGAGCAACAGCGATTATAAATCCTACATAACAAAGCAGCATTGCTACAATGGCTAAAATAGCACCTCCAACACCACTTGATTTAGCCCAAATTATGTTTGCTAGTTGTGTTGTGTTCGCATACATTTCATCTAATGTTTTATACATTTGTGTTCCACCCCCAGCCCATTCATAAATTCCATCCATAGCATTAATGACCAAGGTAAGCCATCCGCCGATATTCAAAGCAAAAGTAATGGCAAGAAGTTTTCCTGCTATATCCCAAGTAAGTTCCCTAATAGGGCTTTGGCTTGTTCCCATTAAAACTTCATAGCCTTTATACATAATAACTAGAGTAATGATTATGGAGAGCAATACACTAAGCTCAGCAACCTTATCACTCGTGCCCACTTGTCTTATTGCATCAATGATTTGCTGTATACTTTCGCCTAGAGTTTGAAAAAGATCATTCATTGTTTATTCTGCTCTCTAGCTTTTTGCATAAGTTCTTTTGTGCTTATTTGTGGTTTGTAATCAAACGACTTAGAGTATTCTTGTATAGCCATATCTTCTTGGATTCTTCTTTGGTTTTCATAGCTTGAATTAGCTAAATCAACTTGATTTTTAACCATTTGAATTTTTGCTACTTCTAATTGGATAGCATTGCCGACATCTGTGCTTTCTTTAATATCTTTGGAATTTACTAATTTATCTTGCAATTTTTGGAGTGTTTGGCTAATTGTATCCATTTGTTTTGAAGCTTGATTATAGGTTTCTACTTGAGCAGCATAAGTGATTAAATTCATTTTGCAAATGTTTTTTTCTGATTGACTTAAAAAATCAAAATTACATCGATCAAAGCTCGTATATTTTCCAAAAATTTCATTACCTTTATCACTTAAAAATTTTTGTGGATCTCTTAATACATCATTGTAAAATGATTGAATATTTTGCCCAGATTCTGCGAAATCTGAATAAATTTGTTTTATATCTTTCACAAAAGATACCGAATCTCTTACACCTGTTTTTGATAAGAGCTCATCTTTGTATGCTTGTATTTGTTTTTGATAGTGTGATACAGTTTCAGTCCATCTTGAAGCCTCTTTAGCCCATTCTGCCACTTGTTTAGCGTTTTGTGTAGCCATTTGCTGATTTGCTGTTACATCAACTACAGGAATACCAGCACCAAGTGAAAAGCAAGGCAAAATTAATATAGAAGTAAAAATGAGAATAGATTTTTTAAATTTTTGGATATAATTTTGTGGGGTTAGCCATAGGGCTGCAACCCTGTGGCTAGATTTAACCTCAGAAAAGAGGTGGTTAAATTGAGTTACACAAATCTCATAGTTATAATTATACTCCTTTGTATAATTATAGTCAAGGCTTATTAGTCTTTCCCCATTTTCATGGGGATGAGATTTCCCTATGGCTTTATTAACACCAAAGATATTTTTTTTCATTTTTTACCTTTCAAATGATTTTTCTTGTTTTTTGCAAAGCTCTTTATCAATAGCTTCATCTAATGCTTGGTTTATATCTTCTTGTAAAAAAGAAGATATGGATTTATGATTGATATAAAATTCATATACTTCATCTAAAATTATTTCTATTTGATCTGAATTAAGATCTTCCATTGAAGAACTTTTTTCAAATAAAAACAAAGCTTTAATCAGCTTTTCATGATTTGAAGTTTCTAATTCTTGTGCTAATTCTTCTACACTTAAATTTTTTATAGACATTTTTATCCTTAAATCTTAAAATACTTGTGTTTCTTCATCTATATTTGTGTTTTCATAATCAATATTTGGCTCTTTTGGTGGAACTTGTGGATTTTGTGTTCCAGTGTCATCTTTATCTTTTTTGCCAAGCCAGTAAAATTTAGATACAATCACGCTTAGCATTGTTCTAGTATTTCCATCTTCATCTTGATATTGATTGGATGATAATTCTCCACTACACGCAAACTGTGAACCTTTTTTAATGTGCGTTGATGCACTTTCTGCACTTTTGCCAAATAAAACAATAGGTATCCAAGTCGTGCTACTTTCTTCATTGCCTCTTTCATTTTTCCATCGCTTTGTAATTGCAAGAGAATTTTTTGCATAAACTCTTCCGCTATTTGTAGTGCCTACTTCAAAATCTTTTCCTAAGTATCCGATTAGATTTACATTATTCATTGTTTAACTCCTTTTTGTTGGTGTAATATTTTTTCATCTTTTAAACTCCTTATTTATAGATTTAATTGCATTTGTTTTTTTGGTGCTAAATTCTTCTAATTTTGCTTTAAAATCATTTGCAGATTTGTCTTTTTGTGGTATAGTTTGATTGATAGTTGCAGAAAGTGCATTTGCACCAGATGGATTTTTATCCATTAGCTCCAATCCATTAAGTTGGTGTGTAGAGAGTGTTGGGGTCTCTACCTGCAACAGATTATCTTTATTGTTTAATCTATTAAACTCTTTTATTCTTTTTTTATTTGCATGAAATATCTCATTTGTTCCACTTTCGTTTTTTATAACTACATCAGCCATTTTTTTATCATTTATGATTTTTGCTGCTTTAATAATTTCATAATTTCTTTTATCTCTATTTGCATCAACAATGATTTCAGGTTCGCTTACTACTTTATTAATTACTTCTTTGACTTCTTGCATATCCTTAAACATTTCAGGATGATTTGTATATAATTTTTTTAAATCCGCAATTGCTTCTTTATCTCCTAAAAGCTCTGATAATCTTTCGCAAAGTTCAAAAATTTCTAATTCTTTATCACTCATTGCAACTTCTTTGGATCTTTTGGTGTGCGATTATCTACAAGATAATTTAAAGAAAATACATTTTTAGCTTCTTTAGAATAAGGGTTATCTGTGATAATCACACTAACTTTGTAATCGTTTTGTGGTAAGTTTGGATAAATAAGTTCCATCAAATCTGTTAAGTATTTGTTAGGGCTTTTAATTTCTTTTTGTAAAAGTTTTTCCATTTCATTAAAAGCATTGATAAAAAGTATTTTCCATTGTAATGCTTCTTTACCTGTAAAACCCATCGCTAAAAGAGAGAATCCATCACGAGTTAAGTTGTAATATGGATATTTTCTTTCTCTACCTTTAAAACCTTGTATTTTACGGACTTTGAATGAAAACTCAAAATTGAGCTTACATTGCAAATCCCCTATTTCTCGCAAATCATTTAAAATGTTCTCAATATCCCTTAAAACATTATCATGTCTTTTCCCAAAAACCTTAGCCACATCTAAACTTGTGCAAAAGATTTGATTACCTTTGGTGCCAAATTGCACTTCTTGTTTATTAATAAGCACTTTATTACTCATTTTCATCTCCTATGAGTTTTTATAAAATTCTCTTAGTTCTAACACTTTTTCATCAAGACTTTTATTTTCTTGTGAAAAAATTTTTTCTATAGTATCTATGTGTGCTGTTCCAGTTGATAGTATTTTTAGGTTTTCACTCCCCAAAGAACTAAGATCAAGAGTGCAAATTACTTTTTCATCTTGTCTTTTGATTAAAAATTGTCTTTTCGCAGGATTAAAACCTTTAATGATCATATATTCATCATAGCTTAAGCCTATTCCATTTACATATTCTTCTTCTTTGGCTTTTGGATTTGGTAAAAATACCATTGTTGCTGATTGTTCTATAAGAGTTGCAGCATTTTTAAGCTTTAAAAAGTCTTCTACACTTTGTGTAGCAAGTCTTAAAAATCCATTCTGCTTTCTAATGGTTTTAAACTTGTTTTTAACTTCTTCTTGCACGATTTCATTTTCTAGCCACTTCCAAGCTTCATCAATATCAATACAAAGTCTTCTGCCATCTGCTAAGCTCATTACACGCCAAAGAATGTAATAACTTAGTATCCCTGATACATCTTTATCATCAAGAAATTCTGTTCCATCGATTCCAAATAAATTGATATCGTCAGGAAAATCTAAATTGTCGTATTCGTTATCAAATACCCAGCCAAATTGTTTGCCTTTTTTAAAAAGTGCTAATCTTGATTTAAGAGAATTATCATCATCTACATTTTCAGTTAAGTTTTCTAAAAGTAAAGAGATAGGATATTTTCTTTCTTCTTTTTCAAAACCTTTCATAAGAGAATTAACAGCATTATTGAGCATTTCTTCTTCTCTAGTTGTAAGAATTTCATTATTTCTAGTTACTAAAAGTTTCATTAGCGATTGAAGTTGTCTTATGTTTTCCTGTGTGCTTTCAACCATGAAAGGATTAAATCCTGTTGGCTTACCGTTTTCAATGCTAATATATCTACCGCCACCACAAAGTATGTTGCCTAACGCACCTTTATCCTTATCTAAATAAATGGCTGTAAATTTTCTGTTTTCTTCAGGAATATCATCAGGAAATGTATCTTTGCTAGCGTATTTCATCATTTGATCTACAATGAAGTTCATAAACACTGTTTTACCGCCACCACTTTGTCCTAAAATTAAGGTATTAGCTAAAAAGAGTTCTCCGAAATCATTTTTATTTGCACCAGAACTTTGGTGAAAATTAAAATAATAAGGTTGTTTGTTTGGTGTTTTTAAAATGCTAACAGCGTCACCCCAGCAGTTTTTATCTCTTTTGCCTATAGAAAAATTATGTAGAGCAATTAAAGATGAAAAATTGATGGATGATATGAGATTAATGCGTGGGCGTATTGCAAAATTTGATGGTAGTTGCGAAAAAAATGTCGCAGGTAGGGCGATCGTTGCTAAAGTTACTCCAAATCCTAATTCGTTCATCTTTGTAACAACTTCATTTGTGTTGTCTTTACATTCTTTTATAGTATTTCCATACACAAGAATTGAAAAATGATATTTGCCAAAAGAGATTTCCCCATTTGTAAGTTGATCCAAAGCTTCATCTATTTGCTCTACTTGTGAAAATCCATCATCTTCAGTTGCAATGAGTTGTTTTTTCTGTTTAGATATTGCTGATTTTGCATCCACTCTAGGAATAGGAGAAAAGCTTTGAGTTATAGTGTATTCCACATCTAAATACATTAGGATATCTAAAATTCCTGCAAAAGTTTCATTTGTATAGTCTTTAATTTCAATGCATCTAGCAAATCTTTTTGTGCTATCATTTTGGTTAAATTGAATAGTATCGTGTCCAAATTGTATGTTTTGTAAATTACCATTAAGGTACTGATCTATAGGACTTGGTAATACTCTTATAGGATTAAATTTACCACCAAGTAAATAATTATAAAATTCTAGTTGTTTAGAGTAGGTTTTATCATCTTTGGAATATGTTTTTAATCTTTTTGGGTTAAAATCTTTAATATTTGCTTCTAGTCTATCAGCAAATTCACTAAATTTAGCTAGAAATACGCTAATTGTTTTTCTTTTATTTTCAAAAGAGCTTTTCATAAAAGTTGTTTTTTCTATTTTCACTTTTAAAGGATTGAAAATAAGAGTTAAATATAAAGAATTTTTTCTAAGAGTTCCTTGCTTAAAACTCTCATAATATTTTCTGTCAATTTCTTCTAAAAAAGCATTATTAAATTTTGAAGTTAATTTGTCTTCGATAGAATATCTACAATTATGAAAATAAAAGCTTACAGATTCGTTAGAAAAAGATTTAAAAAGCATATTCAAAAGATCATTTTTAATATCTAGTTCATCGTCTTCTTCTGCTTCAAAACTAATTCCTCCAATCTCCCAAGTTGTCATTAAAAAATAATCTTTTGTAATTACCACAAAATCATTTATAAGCGATGAAAAAGGAATTAATTTTTCAAAACTAGGTTCTGCATTAAGTCCGAACACAGATATTTTTGGAAAATTAGAATTTGGTGGCATTTGTCTATAAGAATTTGTGCTATAAGTTTTAGCTTTATAATAATTCTTAGACGCAGGATTAGAGAAAAATCTCATTTTTAAAAACATTAATCGAAAAATAAAGTCATCTTTTTTTGTCATTGCTTTCATAATAAAAAAAACAGGAATAGAAAAGCCAACTAAAAAAATGTTTTGACTATAAAACGCAACTAAAATAATACTTCCCATTGCTATAACAAAAGGTGTCATCGGAACGCCAAAAATCATAGGGGGACGCGTTAAGCCTTTAAAAAGTGGATTTTTCTCCATAGCTAGTCCTATTTATGTAATGATATAACCAGCTATTGCCGAAGCTGATCCAAAAATAACACCGCCAATGAAAATAGGTGCAACTTCTCTAAGGGTTTGCCCCTGAAACATAATTTTAGATCCACCCCACATAAATGCAATTGTGAGTAACACAGCTCCAAGTGCATACAAAGCAGTGCTTAAATTTTCCATAAAGGTATTAACTTTGTCAATACCACCAGCCGCAAATACGAATATAGGGCTTAATAAAATTAACGACAATAATTTTATTTTCATTTTATATCCTTTATTAAAATAATTGTTCGTTAAATTTTA
>NZ_JAAMWY010000010.1:0-20134 GCF_011068165.1 Campylobacter sp. CFSAN093233 | reverse complement strand
ATAAATTCTATGCCTAAGGGAATTAGTGAATTATCATCTGATAAAACTATAGGTATTATGCCGAAAAATTATGATAAGCTAACAATAACAAACTATTATAATACACAAGAGCAATATAATGAAGCAGAACAATTAGGAATGTTTGGGCATATTAATATAGGCTTACAACCATTAAATTTCACTCCGCAAAGTATGCAAACTCAAAATTTAGATAAAGACACTGCAATAGATACTTTTAATCCTGATATGTCAGTTTATCCACAAAATGAAGATGGAAGTTACTCTAAAGAGGCTTTGTTTATGAGTTTTTTAAAATCAACGGGTGTATCGCCAAGAGAAGGTAGTGCAACATTAAATCCTATAGCTAAGTCTTATGCTGAAGCTATGGCCAAAGAAAGCTTTGATGGATCATTAACTTCCTTAGATGACATCATGACAGGCAAAGTTGATTTTGCAAGTTTATTAAAAGGTTATGCACAAGATGGCTGGCTTGATGCAGATATATATGCAATGGAAAAAGGGGTTGCTTGGCAAAATACAAGTATAGGTTATGGTGGAGCTTGGTTTGATAGAGAATTTAATCAAGCAAAAGCTAATGGCTGGAAAGCAAGTAATGAAAGTATAAATTCTTTTGTAAATAATATAATGGATAGACTTAATAATCTTATAGGGCAGACTAGGGTTTAAAGAAGTATTTGCACGAAGTCAAATTAAAAATGATGACATTTGCAAATACTTAGCAAATCACATAAAGCTAGGTGCATCGTTTGAAAAGAGTATTAAATCTCCGTGTTTTGTTTCTTTAGCTAGAGTTTGAACTAGCTGACTCTTTTCTTTAAGTATAATGGTTTTTATTTTTAACTCTTTTTTGAAAATTTCAGCATTGATTTGTGCACTAATGATAGCAAGATCAAAACACTCATTGATGATTTTAGCAAGTTTTATATTTTCTTCTTCGCTTACTTCCACTATACCAGGACTTACTAAAACTTTGCGTCCTTTATAGCTTTTACAAAGTTTATAGCTTGTGCTCATACCTTTAAAATTTCCATTAAAACCATCATCTATGATAAATTTAGGCTCTCTTGAAAGCACTTGCAAGCGATGTTCTACGGAGTTTATATTTAAAACTTGCTTTTGAATTTTTTCTAGTTTTATGCCAAGATAATGAGCACAAAGTATACAAACACAAAGATTTTGCGCATTAAAATCCCCTAAAATTTGACTTTTAAAATCATAGGATTTATTTTCTATATCGATTTTAAATTCTAAACCTTCAAGACTTGAATGAATAAGACTTAATTTATCATCATAAAGGTTGATGAGCTTATCTTCTTCTTTTTGGGTGCTAGAGTGTAAAAAAGCCTTTTCTAGTCTTTTGGAATTTAAGGCTTCAAGTTTGGTTGAGCGGATATTTTCAACACTTTTAAAATACTCTAAATGTGCATTGCCTATCTCTCCTACTATGCTGATGTGAGGTTGTAAAAAACGCGTGATTTCATCAATATCGCCTTTAAGTCTAGCACCTGCTTCAGCTATGTAAATTTGAGTATCTTGGCTTAAATTGGTGTTGATATCAGCAACTATGCCTAGCAAGGTATTGACAGAGCGTGGTGTTTTGTAGCTTTTAAAGTCATCTTTTAAAAGTTCGTATAAAAAATTTTTAATACTTGTTTTTCCAAAACTTGCGGTAATGAGTATGATTTTTAAATTTTCATTGGCTCTTAGTTTGGCTTTGGCTTGTTTTTTATAATATAAATTTGTAAAAAACTCATAAATTTTAAGACTAAATAAAGCAAAAGGAAGGCTAAAAAGATTAAAAAGAAAAGAAAAACGCAAAGCAAGGATAGCAAAAATAGCATTATAAACAAAAACAAAAACAAAAAACCATTTAACCTTACTTGTAAAAACAAGCTTTTTATCTATACCTTTGTTCCAAAAATACAAAATCGGAGTATGGATCAATGCAAAATATGCCAAAGAGTATAAAGGAAAAGCTAAGAATAAAAAATAAGGAATAAATAAAAAATACAAATGCCACAAAGGTTTATGATAATGAAAAAACACGCGTTTAAATTTATAAGAATACCATTGTAAAGCACTCATAAGATAAAAAGCTATACAAAAATTAAAAAATAAAGAATTAATAAAATAAAGAGTATTGACAAGCATTTAAATTTCCTTAATTTTTTGAGCTATGAAAGCAGAATGTTTTAAAAAGAAAAAATGATTTCCCTCTAAAGGATAAAAAGTGCTATTTTTTAAAAATTGATGCATTTTTTCACCACAATACAAAGGCGTAGATTCATCGCTTTCCCCCCAAAAAACCAAGCTTTTAGCCTTTTGCTTGGCAAAAATTTCACTAAAATCCTCATCAACAACCCTTTTAAAGGTTTCATACATCATAGGACTAAGATTTGCTCCATCTTTACTAGCAAAATAGCGATAAAATTTTCCCAAACCAAAGAGTTTTAAAATTTTAAAAATACGGATTTTAAAACGCACTTTTAGAGATTTTTTAGCCAAAATTCCTGCACTTGAAAGTAAGATTAGAGTGTCTTTTTCTTTTGCGAGTAGGGTACTTACTTTTCCGCCAAAAGAATGCCCCATGAAAAAACAGACATTGAGTTTTTTTTGTTTTAAAAAAAGTTCTGTGATATTGGCGTAATCTTGAGTGTTTAAAATTTCTTCCACGCTTGAATTTCCAAAACCCGCCAAATCCATATAAATTTGACAAAAATCTTTTAAAAAAGGACAAAAACTTTGCTTCATAAGTTCTTTATTAGCTCCCCAGCCGTGTAAGATAAGTATTTGCGGTAAGGAAAGATCGCCTAAAATTTCATAAGAAATTTGATAAGTTTTGTTTTTATAAGAAAGTTGAGTTTGAGCCATTTTAAGCCTTTTGATTTTTGTAGATATTTTCTAAAAGTTGCATGGCATTTTGTAAGCGTTCAAATTCTTTCATACTAAGCATTACAGCTTCAAATTTGTTATTTTTTAAAATAACTATTTTTCCACTTTCACTTTTTTTGAGTTTTTCCATAATGGGGCTAAAATTTCTTACCACCTCGGTGGCAGTGTAAATTTCATCTTGTTTAAAAGAGAGCATTTTTCTTCCTAAAATACGCTAAATTTTATGTATAATTTAGCGTATTTTGACTTAAAAGCTTATAATTTTCCTTTTTGTCCGTTGATGGAGTGAAGGAAGTTGTAGTTGATTTTTATCATTTTTTCAAGTGAAATTTGATCAGCTAAAGCGTTTAAAGTGGTATTAAAATCTTTAAAAAGATAATTAGCCAAAGAACCAGGATTTGGGTTGATTTCATTTAAATATATTTCATTATCCAGTATAAAAAAATCGCAGCGTATTAAAGCACCTTTAAACAAAGGATTGTAGATCTTTTTAAAACTGTCTTTGAGTTTTTCTTTTAATTCTTCGCTTAAATCCGCTTCTATAAGCTCATTGTGTCCTGAAAAGCTAAGATATTTTTGTTCAAAGTCTAAAAATTCTTTTTTCTTTGGCTCTTCTATGATGGAAAAAACAAACTCATCATTGATCATACATCCTGCAAGATTGTATTCTTTGATATTGTTTTTAAATTCTTCCACTACAAGATCATTATCAAATTCAAAACCTACATCTTTGGCATATTCTAAATCTTTTTCATCTTTTACTATGCTAATGCCTATACTACTTCCAAGTCTTGCAGGTTTGATAATGCAAGGAAAATTAAGCTTTTCTTTAGAGTTTTGATTTTTTCTTAGCATGGTATAATCAAGTGTTTTTACTCCAACGCTTTTGGCATAAAGTTTGGTAAGTTCTTTGTTGAAAGATAATACACTAGCTTCAAGCCTAGGTCCTATAAATTTAATAGAATAAAACTCAAATAAAGCCGCAATTTTTCCATCTTCTCCATCTCTACCATGGATAAGATTGATCACGCATTCGCACTCTAGTTTATTTTCTTTTAAAAAGCCTTTACTAAAAAAACCTCCTTGTTTGATGAAAAGTTCTTTTTCTTTTTTATAAGCTTTGGTGCTAAAAGTTTTAGAATTCATTTTTTCACTTGGGATATGATAAAATCTTCTTTCTTCATCACAAAAAATAAATTCTAAATTTTGATTGATAACTTTTTTAAGTACTACAGCACTTACTATACTGATCTCATGTTCATAAGAATTTCCGCCAAAAAGTATTGCAAATTTCATTTTATTCCTTTATCCTAGTTTTTTAAGAGCTTCTTTGATGAGTTCGCTTGTGCTTGTTGCTTGAGCACTTGCTAAAACACTTATGATTTTTTCTTGTTTAAAGCCTAGAGTAAGAAGTGCGGCTAAGGCTTCGCTTTTATCATCGCTTACATTTTCAAGTTTGGTTTTTGTGTCAGAA
The DNA here is from genome assembly GCF_011068165.1 of Campylobacter sp. CFSAN093233. Taxonomy (NCBI): domain Bacteria; kingdom Pseudomonadati; phylum Campylobacterota; class Epsilonproteobacteria; order Campylobacterales; family Campylobacteraceae; genus Campylobacter; species Campylobacter sp. CFSAN093233. Next base: position 15,747 of record NZ_JAAMWY010000010.1, on the reverse strand, counting down.
AGTTCTACTATAATGCGTTTTGCACTTTTTGGACCTATGCCAGGTACTTTTTTAAGCACGCTTTCATCGCCCAAACTTAACGCTTTGTAAAAAGAATTTACATCAAGACTAGAGCATACCGCCATAGCAGTATTTGCACCCACTCCATTGACTTTTAAAAGCATTTCAAACATTTTTTGTTCATCTTTATCCAAAAAGCCATAAAATTTATTAGAATCTTCTTTGATGATTTGAGTGATAAAAAACTCATGCTTTTCTTGAGTTTGAATTTTAGCAGAACAAAAAAGCGAAATAAATATCCCATAGCTTAAACCACTAGCGCATTTAACAATGATAAAAGTAGGTTCTTTTTTTGTGATTATTCCTTCGATGCCGACAACCATGCTATATCCTTTTCTTCATAATCTAATTTTTTATGTATTTCTATACTTTCTTGGTTGTTTTGTATGACTTTTTTAATGCCTATAAATTTAGCACTTTCATTAACAAATGAAGAGTAAAAAATATCTTCTTTAGGCTCTAGAAGTGAAAATTTGATTTCATTCATATCAGTCCATTTGCCACTTTTATTTATAAAAGTTGCTTCAAAAAGCATTTTTTGCAAATTGATTAATTCTAATTGTAAAGATTTTTTGCGTTCAAGAAGTTCTTTTTCTTCATTTTGTAGTTTATTTAATTCAAGATTTTGCAAAGAGAAATCTTTTAGGGCTTTTTCGTATTGTACAGGAACATTTTGACCTTGATTTTTAAGTTCTGTTATCTTTTTTTCAACGCTTAAAATTCCATTTTTGCTTGATAAAATGTATTGTCTTATTTTATTTATTTTATGATTTAACTTAGAAATTTGCTCTCCTAAAATCGCAAATTCTTCATCATAATTTTTATCAAGAGTTTTAATTTTAGCATGAAATTTATTGTTATCCCCGTTAATGCGTTCTATTGTGGTGTTTTCAAAAAACACACAAGAATTATTACTTTCTAAATTTTCTATATAGATTTTATCAGCTTGTATATTTCCACCTAAGCTTTTTTTAATTCTCACTTCTTTAGCTTTGATTGTTCCACCTTCGAGCAAATCTATATTTAAAATTTCGGCTTCTACAAATCCTCTATGAGTTTTTATATAGGCTTGTTTGGCTTGAATTTTGGCTTTAGAATGTGTAGTGCCTTCAATTTTCATTTTAGCGGCATTAAGTTGAGTGTTGCTTCCTACGCTTCCGACTACATTTAATTCTTCACATTCTATCCCAACCCCAGAATTTACAGCATCTTTTACTTCTGAAAGAAATTTTATATTGATTTTGACATTTTTGTCTAGTCCAGCTCTTATAATCCCTATATTTTTAAAATCTACTCCATTAAAATCTAGTTCATTGGCAATATCAAATTTTTCACCATCTTGTACTACATAACCTTTTTTTAAAGCTATATATTCTGTGTATCCATCTTGCTCTACTTGTTTAAAAGCCGAAGAACAAGAAAATTTAACTTTATTTTCATTTGCGGCTAAAACTTTTAAGGTGTGTAAATTTAAGTCTTTTCCTTCTTTACCTTGTTTAAATTTGGCGTGTTTTAAAACAACTTCGTTTTCATCAACAACAATAATACCTGAGCGTTTTTCATCGATAGTGTAGTTTTTGGTTTTTTCTTTATAAGCCAAGATCAGGGATTCATCTTGACTTTCTATAGGATCAATACCTTGTGCAACGGTGATTTGTATAGTTTTATTTAAAGGGATGTTTTTATGTTGGTTGCAAAAAGACATTAAATTTTTCTTAAAATCAAAAATGCGGATACCTATTAAAAATTTAAGTTTCAACATCTTTTTATAAATATTTTGCAAAAGTTCTAGTGCTAGTTTTTCATGAAAGTCTAAATTTGTAAAATCAATTTGAGCAACTATTTTGGTTAAATTTTTATTTGCAACTAGTTTGACTGCTTGAGATGCTTTGCTTTGGTTTATACCGTGGAAAATTTCTATTTTGTATTCTTGCTTGATTTGAAGATCATTTTTTAAAAAAATTTCATCTTTATCAAAAAGAGTTAATTCTTTTTCAGAGATTTTTTCCCATTCTAAATCTCCAAAACGATATTGTGTAGAAAACGCCAATAAACTAAAATCAAGCTCATTTAAGCTAAGGTTTGTTCGTGAAGCTACGCTTAAAAGCTCTCGAGCTGGATTTTCTGTATAGGCAATAATTTTTTCATCCAAAGCCAAAACTTTCCCCTTGTAAAAAATTAAGAATGTAATTATAGTCAATTTTTAATCAATTTTAGTTAAAATAGTTCTCTTTATATTTTGAAGTTTATGAAAAAATTTAATGAAGAGTTTAGTATTTAAAAATTTTATTATCAATGCTTTAGGAATTTTATTTTCAAGAATTTTAGGGCTTGCTAGAGATGTTTTAATAGCGCTTTTTTTAGGAGCAGGGCTTTATAGTGATATTTTTTTTGTGGCTTTAAAAATGCCTGCTTTTTTTAGAAGAATTTTTGCAGAAGGGGCTTTTGGACAAAGTTTTTTGCCTAATTTTGTAAAAGCGAAAAAAAAAGGAGCTTTTTGCGTTAGTGTAATGATGCAATTTAGCCTTATAGTTTTTTTATTTTGTCTTTTGGTAAGTTTTTTCTCCTCTTTTTTTACCAAGCTTTTTGCTTTTGGGTTTAACGCAGATACTATAGCTTTAGCGGCTCCTTTGGTGGCGATTAATTTTTGGTATTTGTTTTTTATTTTTTTAGTTACTTTTTTAGGAGCTATTTTAAATTATAGACAAAAATTTTTCATTACCTCTTTTTCTGCGGCATTATTTAACTTAAGTATTGTTATAGCTGCCTTTTTTGTGGATAAAAATGCACCGCAAAATACACTTTATTATTTTTCTTATGCAACGGTTTTAAGTGGGGTGGCACAGCTTATTTTACATTTGCTTGTTTTAAAAAACAATCCTGTAATCCGTGCTATGGCTTTAAGTATAAAATTTAAAAAAGCCAAGGCGAAATTACAAGGTTTTTATGGCAATTTTTTTCATGGAGTTTTAGGTTCTTCTGCGACTCAATTTAGCTCATTGCTTGATACAACTATAGCTAGTTTTTTAATGAGCGGGAGTATTTCTTATCTTTATTATGCAAATCGTGTCTTCCAACTCCCCCTGGCACTTTTTGCTATTGCTTTAACTCAAGTTTCTTTTCCAAAAATTTTAAAACATTTAAAAAGTGATCAAGAAAATTTAGCCTTAAAATTTATGCAAAGAGCATTAGCACTTTTAAGCATTTTGCTTATTGCTTCTAGTATTGTAGGTTCTGTGTTTGCTTTGGAAATTTCAAAGCTTTTATTTGAAAGAGGAAATTTCACTCACGAAGATAGTGTGATTACGGCTTATGTTTTGATTGCTTATCTTATAGGGCTTTTACCTTTTGGTTTGCAAAAGCTTTTTTCTTTGTGGCTTTATGCAAAATTTAAACAAAAAACAGCAGCTTGGATCGCGGTAAAATCTTTAATTATCAGTGCTTTATGTTCTATGGCTTTTATATTTTTGATTAAAGATGAAAGTTTAAAGGTTATTGCAGTGGCACTTTCAAGCTCTATTAGTGCTTTTTATTTGCTTGGAGCTAATATCAAAGAATTTGGTTTTAAGAAATTTTTTGCTTTAATATCTATTAAAATTTGCTTATTGGTTATAGTTGCTTTGATTGTTTTTACGATCTTACTTATTTTGGTTAAACCTTATATTTTAAGTTTTTTTATAGGAATTTTTACAAGTTTTAAAGGAGTTTTTTAATGAGATTATTAGACAGTGTAACAAAAGAGAAAATAAAACTTGATAAAAAAGATATTAGTATTTATTTATGCGGGCCTACGGTTTATGATGATGCACATTTAGGACATGCAAGAAGTAGTGTTTGTTTTGATCTTTTGCGTAGGGTTTTACTTGCTCAGGGCAATAGGGTAAAATTTGCTAGAAATTATACAGATATTGATGATAAGATTTTGAAAAAAATGGCTCAAAGTGGTCAAACTTTAGAGGAAATTACGGAATTTTATATTAAAAGTTATGAAGAGGATATGAGGGTTTTAAATGTATTAGATCCTGATTTTAAACCTCGTGCAACGCATTATATAACAGCTATGCTTGATTTGATTAAAAAGCTTGCTAAGGATGGGTTTGTTTATACTCTAGAAGATGGAATTTATTTTGATACAAGTAAAGATGAAAAATATTTAAGCCTATCAAATCGCAATTTAGAAGAAAATATCTCTCGTCTAAGTAATGAAGTGCAAAAAAGAAATGAAAGCGATTTTGTGCTTTGGAAATTTGATGAAAATTTTTACGAAAATGAATTTGGCAAAGGGCGCCCAGGTTGGCATACTGAATGTGTTGCTATGATTGATTCTATTTTTGAAAATACTCTTGATATACATGCTGGAGGGATAGATTTGCTTTTTCCTCATCATGAAAATGAAGCTGCGCAATGTCGTTGTGGATGTAAGAGAAAATTAGCAAATATTTGGCTTCATAATGGTTTTGTAAAAATCGATGGCGAAAAAATGAGTAAAAGTTTAAATAATAGTTTTTTCATAAAAGATGCTTTAAAAGAATTTATGGGCGAAGCTTTAAGATTTTATCTTTTGAGTTCTCATTATAGATCTCATTTTAATTATTCTTTATTGGATTTAGAAAATGCTAAAAAACGTTTAGATAAATTTTATCGCCTTAAAAAAAGATTGGATTTAGGTGAAATTTCTGATTTTGATGTTTTAAATGATATTGAAATAAAAAGCGAAATTGCTAAGCAAATTTTAGAGATTTTAAATGATGATTTAAACGTTTCTAAAGCCTTAGCTCTTTTAGATGATTTTATAAATAATGCAAATTTAGAGTTGGATAAAGAAAGCAAAAATAAAATTTTAAAACAAAATATCAAAGAAGCTTTAAGTGAGCTAGCTAAAATTTTTGGCTTTGGTTTTATGGATACAACTTTATATTTTCAATGGGGTGTAAGCAAAGAAGAACGAGAAGAGATTGAAAAGTTAATTTTAGAAAGAACTGAGGCTAAGAAAAGCAAAGATTTTAACACAGCTGATACAATAAGGGAACAACTAAGTAGTAAAAAAATCACTCTTTTAGATACTCCAAATGGAACAATTTGGGAGAAAATAAATGCATAATGAGATGAATTTAAAAGAGGTTTTAATACGCTTTAAGCCCTTTTATAAAAGATATTGGAAGCAATTTGCTATAGCTATTTTTGGTATGATTTTAGCAAGCGGAGGAACTGCTGGAAGTTTTTATGCTTTAGAGCCTATTTTAAATTATATTTTCGTTGAAAAAAATGAAGCTTTACTTTATACAGTGCCTTTTTTGCTAGTATTGATGTATTTTTTTAAAAATCTTGGAACTTATCTACAAAGTTTTTATGTTTCCTTTATAGGAACAGATATGTTAAGAGTATTGCGTGCTAGGGTTTTAAAAAATGTTTTACGCTTGGATATGGATTTTTTTAAACGCTATAGAAGCGGAGAGCTTGTAAGTCGTTGTACTAATGATATTAATGCACTTCAAAGTATAGTATCAAATATTATTCCTGATTTTTTTAGAGAGCTTTTAACTGCTATAGGACTGCTTGCGGTAGTCTTGTATCAAAGTCCTACTTTGGCTTTTTTTGCTTTAGTGATTTTGCCTTTAGCTATTTTTCCTTTGGTATGGTTTGCTAAAAAACTTAAAAAATATGCAAGAAATATACAAGAAACAAATTCGGATTTACTTTCTTATTTGGGTGAAATTTTTTCAAATATTGAATTGATCAAAGCTAATGATAATGAAAAAAAAGAAAGTGATAAATTTTCTAAGCATAATGATATTTTATGTAAATTAAACCTAAAATCCGCACGTATTGATGCACTTACAAGTCCTTTAATGGATATGATGGGTTCTGTTGGGGTTGCTGTGGTGATTATTGTAGGGGGTAGAGAGGTTATCAATGGTTCTATGAGTGTGGGAAGTTTTATCAGTTTTGTTTCGGCACTTTTTGCGATATATACTCCTTTAAAGCGTCTTTCGTCTTTATATGGAAAACTTCAAGGTGCTGTTGCGGCAAGTGAAAGAACTTTTTATTTATTGGATTTAGAACCTCAAATTAAAGGTGGAAGCAAAGAATTAAAAAACATTGAAAAAATTAGCTTTGAAAATGTTGAATTTGCTTATGAAAACCCGCATAAAAGTGTTTTAAAAGGCGTAAATTTTGATTTTGTTAAAGGGCAAATGCTTGCTCTTGTAGGGACAAGTGGGGGTGGCAAATCTTCTATTATTAATCTTTTGATGTATTTTTATGAAAAGCAAAAAGGTAAAATTTTACTCAATCAAGAAGATATTAGCACTTTTACCATAGAAAGCTTACATGCTAAAATAGGACTTGTAACGCAAAATATTTATCTTTTTAATGATAGTTTTGCTGCAAATATTGCTTATAGCGAAGAGTTAGAAGAAGAAAAAGTCATCCAAGCTTTAAAATTGGCCAATGCCTATGAATTTGTTAAAGAAATGGGCGGGATTTGGGCTGAAGTGAAAGAACATGGTAAAAACTTAAGTGGAGGACAAAAACAAAGAATAGCAATCGCTAGAGCTTTATATAAAAATCCTGATGTGCTTATTTTTGATGAAGCAACTTCAGCTTTGGATAATGAAAGTGAAAAAGCAATAGTTAAAACTATAGAAAATTTAAAACAAGACAGATTGATTTTAGTGGTTGCACATCGTTTAAGCACTATAGAAAATGCAGATAAAATAGTAGTATTGGATAAGGGTAAGGTATTGGCAATAGGTAAAGATGAAGAGCTTTTGCAAACTTGTTCTTTGTATCAAAAATTTAAAAGCAAAGAAAAAACAAAGCCTAGCTTTAGTTAATTTTAGTTAGAATTTTAAAAAGGATTAAAAAATGGCTTATGAAATGATAAAACCTTTACTTTTTAAGTTAAACCCTGAGTATACACATGCTTTGGTTGAATGTAGCTTAAGGGCTTTAAGTGCTAGTTTTCCAGGAGCTTTAAGTTTTTTAGCACACAAATATATAGTTGATAATGAGAGTTTAAGGCAAAATTTACTTGGACTTGATTTTAATAACCCTGTGGGTTTAGCAGGAGGCTTTGATAAAAATGCTACTATGATAAGACCTTTGAGTGCTTTAGGATTTGGCTTTTTAGAAGTGGGAACTTTTACTCCAAAACCTCAAGAAGGCAATGAAAAACCACGTCTATTTAGACTTGTAAAACAAGAAAGTATACAAAATGCTATGGGTTTTAACAACGAAGGTGCTGAAAAGATTGCTTTAAGACTTGCAAAAACTTATCCTTTTGTTTTACCCTTAGGAGTAAATATAGGGAAAAATAAAATCACTCCAAATGATAAAGCCTTGGAGGATTATTTTACTTTGTTTAGAGATTTTAAGGATTTATGTGATTATTTTATCGTTAATATCTCATCTCCTAATACTAAAAATTTAAGAGAGTTACAAAATGATGATTTTTTAAATACCTTGCTTGAAGAAGCCAAAAAAATTACTTCTAAGCCTATTTTGATAAAAATTGCTCCTGATATGAAAATAGATGATGCTTTAAATTTATGTGAAAATGCTATTAAAAAAGGTGCAGACGGGTTTATATTAGCCAATACTAGTGTTGATTATAGCTTACTAGATAATAATCGTACTTTTGGTGGTATTAGTGGAAGGTTGATTACAGAAAAAAGTGGTATTTTTTTCAAAGAAGTAGCTAAAATTCTTTTTGGCAAAACCTTGCTTATTGCAAGTGGAGGGATTGATAGTGCTGATATTGCTTATGAGCGTATTAAAAATGGGGCTAATTTGGTGCAAGTTTATACAGCTTTGATTTTTAAAGGTCCTTCTTTGGTAAAAAATATCAATCAAAATCTTATAGAGCTTTTAAGAAAAGATGGTTTTTTACACATTAGCGAAGCTGTTGGGGTAAATTTAAAATGATTGCTTATGAAAAAATTCAATTAAAAAACAAGCTTGAAGTTTATGCTTTGCCTGTAAATAAAAATAGCGATGTGATTAGCGTTGATATTTTTTATAAAGTAGGTTCAAGAAATGAGATCATGGGAAAAAGCGGCATAGCTCATATGCTAGAACATTTAAATTTTAAAAGTACTAAAAATTTAAAAGCTGGCGAATTTGATGAGATTGTTAAGGGTTTTGGTGGTGTGGATAATGCAAGCACAGGTTTTGACTATACTCATTATTATATTAAATGTGCGAAGAAAAATTTAGATAAAGCTTTGGAACTTTTTGCAGAACTTATGGCGAATTTAAATTTAAAAGATGAAGAATTTCAGCCTGAAAGAGCAGTGGTTTTAGAAGAGCGTAGATGGAGAACAGATAATAATCCTTTGGGATATCTTTATTTTAGACTTTTTAATCATGCATTTATGTATCATCCTTATCATTGGACTCCTATAGGTTTTTTTAAAGATATAGAAAATTGGAGTATTGAAGATATTAAAGAATTTCACAGTATTTACTATCAACCTAAAAATGCGATTTTACTTGTAAGTGGCGATATAGAAAGTAAAGAAGTTTTTGAGCTTTCAAAAAAACATTTTGAAAAGATTAAAAATACTAAGACTATGCCTAAAATTCACACAAAAGAGCCTAAGCAAGATGGAGCAAAAAGAATATATTTGCATAAAAACTCAGATACTGAACTATTAGCCCTTGCTTATAAAATTCCAAATTTCAAGCACAAAGATATACCTGCTTTAAATGCTTTATCCGAGCTTTTAGGAAGTGGGAAAAGTTCTTTAATGAGTGAAATTTTGATTGATAAATTAAATTTAATCAATGATTATTATGCTTATGTTAATGATTGTATAGATGAAAATTTATTTATTTTTATTTGTAATTGTAACCCCAATGTTAATGCAGAAAAAGTAGAAAAAGAGCTTTTAAAAATCATTGATAAGCTTAAAATGGGTAAAATTTCTCAAAAAGATTTGCAAAGAGTGAAAAATAATGTCAAAAGCGATTTTATTTTCTCATTTAACAATGCTAGTGCAGTGGCAAATATTTATGGTTCATATCTAGCAAGAGGAGATATCAATCCTTTGTTAAATTATGAGAAAGATATACAAAATTTGGAATTAAAAGATTTGATTTCTTGTGCTAAAAAATATTTTATTCAAGAAAATTCAACTACGGTAATTCTAAGAAAGGATTCAAATGGATAAAAATATTATTATTGGGGCGATGACGGCTCTTATTACACCATTTAAAAATGGAAAAGTTGATGAGCAAAGTTATGCAAGATTGATTAAAAGACAAATAGAAAATGGCATCGATGCAGTAGTTCCAGTAGGAACAACAGGAGAAAGTGCAACTTTAACCCATGAAGAACATAGAACTTGCATAGAAATAGCCGTTGAGACTTGCAAAGAAACTAAAGTTAAGGTTTTAGCAGGTGCGGGAAGTAATGCAACTCATGAGGCAGTGGGTTTGGCTAAATTTGCTAAAGAGCATGGTGCTGATGGGATTTTAAGTGTGGCACCGTATTATAATAAACCTACACAACAAGGACTTTATGAGCATTATAAGGCTATTGCACAAAGTGTAGATATTCCTGTGCTTTTATATAATGTTCCAGGAAGAACAGGTTGTGAAATTTCAACGGATACTATTATCAAGCTTTTTAGAGATTGTGAAAATATTTATGGAGTAAAAGAAGCGAGTGGAAATATCGATAAGTGTGTGGATTTGCTTGCGCACGAACCTAGAATGATGCTTATTTCAGGGGAAGATGCGATCAATTATCCTATACTTTCGAATGGCGGAAAGGGAGTGATTTCAGTAACTTCAAATTTATTACCCGATATGATTAGCACTTTAACTCATTTTGCTTTAGATGAAAATTATAAAGAAGCTAAAAAAATCAATGATGAGCTTTATAATATCAATAAAATTTTATTTTGCGAAAGTAATCCTATTCCTATTAAAACGGCTATGTATTTAGCTGGATTGATAGAAAGTTTGGAATTTAGACTTCCTCTTTGTTCTCCAAGTAAGGAAAATTTTGCTAAAATTGAAGAAGTGATGAAAAAATATAAGATCAAAGGATTTTAATGAATACAGAATTTCAAGGAAAAACTTTAGTGATTAGCGGTGGAACTCGCGGGATAGGCAAAGCTATAGTTTATGAATTTGCTAAAGTGGGTGCAAATATAGCTTTTACTTATAATTCTAATGCGCAAATTGCTGATGAAATGGTTCAAGATTTGGAGAAAAATTATAAAATCAAAGCTAGAGCTTATGAGTTTAATATTTTAGAACCTGAAACTTATAAAGAACTTTTTGAAAAAATTGATGTGGATTTTGATAGAGTGGATTATTTTATCTCAAATGCTATCATTTCAGGACGTGCGGTTGTAGGTGGCTATACTAAATTTATGAAGTTAAAACCAAAGGGAATTAATAACATTTTTACAGCCACAGTAAATGCTTTTGTTGTGGGTGCACAAGAAGCAGCTAAAAGGATGGAAAAAGTAGGGGGTGGAAGTATTATTTCTATTTCATCTACAGGAAATTTAGTGTATATAGAAAATTATTCAGGTCATGGCACAGCAAAAGCTGCCGTAGAAGCTATGGCAAGATATGCGGCTACTGAACTTGGAGAAAAAAATATCCGTGTAAATGTCGTAAGTGGTGGGCCTATTGAAACTGATGCTTTAAGAGCTTTTACAAATTATGAAGAAGTAAAACAGGCTACTATAAATTTAAGCCCTTTAAATCGCATGGGGCAGCCTGAAGATTTGGCTGGAGCATGTCTTTTTCTTTGTTCAAGTAAGGCAAGTTGGGTAACAGGACATACTTTCATCGTTGATGGTGGTACAACTTTTAAATAAAAATTAAGAAAAATCAATGGATTTTTCTTAAAAATATTTTTCAATCAAGTTTTAATTTCCATCCTAAAAAAACACTTAATAATGCAAGTAAAAAAATAAAATTTAAAGTCCAATTGCCAAAACCTACAAAACCTATAGATAATACGCTGTAAAAAAATCCTCCCACAGCTGAATAAATACAAATCGTACTTAAAGATCCATTTTCTGCCATTTTTTTACATGGGCAGATTTTATAAAATTTTTTATCATTAAATTGATTTTTCTTTTTATTTCCCAAAAATAAACCAAAAAGGGCAAAAAGATTTAAAAAAATAAAAGCATATAATAAAATTTGATCTAATTCCATTTTAATATACCTTAAAAATATCTAAGCCAAGAGGGTAGATGGACTTGCTCTTCTTTTAAAGTAGTTTCTTGTCCATGTCCTGGCAAAAGTTTAAAATCTTCTTTGTAAGTCATAACTTTTTCTAAGCTTTGTTTCATTAAATTTGCATCTGAATAAGGAAAATCCCATCTTCCTATGCTTCTATAAAATAAAAAATCTCCACTAAACATGATATTTTTACCTACAATTTCTATCATAGTGCAACCTGGTGTATGTCCTGGTAAAAAGTGAAATTTAAAGTCAAGTCCGCCTATAGAAATGATATTTTCATCATCAATCAAATAATCCGCTTTGCTAGGCATAAAACCTTGATTAAAAGGATCTTCAAGCATAAAAGTATCATTTTTATGAATATAAATGGGGATTTGATAGGCTTGTTTTACTTTTTCATTATCCCAAACATGATCGTAATGTCCGTGAGTGTTTAAAATCGCTAAAGGATTTTTTACATGTTTTTTGATGAAATTTAGCGCATCAAAACCAGGATCAATTATAATTTCTCCATGCTCACCAAATAAAATATAACAATTTGTCTCATAAGCTCCACAAGCTTGTTTGATAATTTGCATTTTTTGCCTCTTTAATAAAAAATTTGCCTTAAATAAATATAATTATACATTAAATTTTTAAAAGGCAAGCTTTATGGATTGGCAAAAGATTACGGAAAAAATGTGTGATTTTATACAAGAAAAAGTGAAAAATTCTCAAAGTCAAGGTGTGGTTTTGGGGCTTAGTGGCGGGATTGATTCTGCTTTGGTAGCAACGCTTTGTAAAAGAGCTTTAAAAGAGAATGTTTTTGCTCTTTTAATGCCAACTCAAATTTCAAACAAAGCCAATCTTGAAGATGCTTTAAGGCTTTGTGCGGATTTAAATCTTGAATATAAAATCATAGAAATTCAAAGCATTTTAGATGCTTTTATAAAGCAAAGTGAAAATACTACTCTAGTATCGTTAGGAAATTTTGCAGCGCGTATTAGAATGAGTTTGCTTTATGATTATTCTGCTTTAAAAAATTCTTTAGTCATAGGCACTTCTAATAAAAGCGAATTGCTTTTAGGTTATGGTACGATTTATGGAGATTTAGCTTGTGCTTTTAATCCTATAGGATCGCTTTATAAAAGTGAAATTTATGCCTTAGCAAAATACCTTAACTTGCATGAAAATTTTATCAAAAAAGCTCCAAGTGCGGATCTTTGGGAGAATCAAAGCGATGAGGGGGATTTAGGTTTTTCTTATGCAAAAATCGATGATGGCTTAAAAGCTTTAGAAACTAATGACGAAAAACTTTTAAGAACGCTTGATCCTTCTTTGATTGCTATGTTAAAAAATCGCATGCAAAAAAATGCTTTTAAGGGAAAAATGCCTGAAATTTTGGAAATTTAAACAATGAGTGAAGAAAAAAATTATGAACTTTGGCTTGATAATTATTTTTTTAAGCCTAATTTTTGGCAAAAATGTCTTGCTTTTGTACTTTTACCTTTAAGTGTGCTTTATGCTTTTTTTGCGATTTTAAATACTTTTTTTCGTAAAAAAATAGTTTTTAAAAAGCCTGTTATTAGCGTTGGTAATTTAAGTTTTGGAGGTAATGGAAAAACCCCGCTTTGCAAAGCTATAGCAAGGGAATTTGATGGCGTTTTTATAGTGCTTAGGGGCTATAAAAGAAAATCTAAAGGTTTGTTTGTTGTTAAAAATCAAAATGAAATTTTATGCACCTTAGCACAAAGTGGCGATGAAGCTATGGAGTATGCTTTTGAAGAAAATATCAAAGGTGTGATTGTAAGTGAAGATAGAGTAAAAGGTATTGAAAAAGCTTTTGAGTTGGGAGCTAAAATCGTTGTACTTGATGATGCTTTTTCTAAATTTCATATTAAAAAATTTGATATTTTGCTTGAAAGTAAAATCAAACCTTATTTTAATTTTACCTTACCAAGTGGAGCTTATCGTTTGCCAAAATTTTATGAAAAAAGGGCTGATTTTATTGCATTAGAAGGTAGGGATTTTGTGCGTTATTCTTTTGTAAAAGAAAATCCAAAGGCTGTTTTGGTAACTGCTATTGCTAAACCTTTTAGATTGTATGAGCATTTTATCAAAGCAAGGGCTTGTTATTTTTTTAAAGATCATTATGAATTTAAAAAAGAAGAATTAGAAAATTTGCTAAAAAAACATAATTGCGATACACTAATGCTTACTTTTAAGGATTTTGTTAAAGTTAAAGATTTTGGTTTTAAATGTCAAATTATAGAATTAAATATAGAACTAAAAGATTCATTAAGGGAAAAAATAAAAACTTATATCAAGGAGTTTGAACAGTGAAATTGGTCGAGAGTAGAAATGTAAATAATGTATCAAGTTTTAAGGAAGCTTTGATTAACCCAAACGCCCCAGAAGGAGGGCTTTACTCACCTTTAAATTTGCCTATTTTTGAAGGAGAAAAATATGCCAATTTATCTTATAAAGATTTTGCTTTAAAGCTTATAGAAAGTTTTGGTTTTGGCGAAGAAGAGCTTTTTAAAAAGGCTTTGAAAAGTTATGAAAGCTTTGATGATAAAAATACACCTATTTCTTTGCAAAAAATCTCTGAAAAAACCTATATTAACGAGCTTTGGCATGGGCCTACAAGAGCTTTTAAAGATATGGCTTTACAGCCTTTTGGCGTGCTTTTAAGCGAATTTTCAAAGGATAAAAATATTTTAATTATCTGTGCTACAAGCGGCGATACAGGGCCTGCAACTTTAAAAAGTTTTGAAAATGCAAAAAATGTTAAAGTAGCTTGTATGTATCCAAAAGGTGGCACAAGTGGAGTTCAAGAGTTGCAAATGCGAGCTTTAGATAAGGATAACTTGAAAGTTTTTGCCATAGATGAGGATTTTGATGCAGCGCAACGCACTTTAAAAGAATTGCTTTTTTCAAAAGATTTTCAAAACGAAATTAAAGCTTTAAATTATGAGCTTTGCGCAGCTAATTCTGTAAATTTTGGGCGTATTTTATTTCAGATTATTTATCATTATTATGCGAGTTTAAAACTTTTTAATGAGTTTTTAGAAGAAGTGCAAATTATCGTTCCAAGTGGAAATTTTGGCAATGCTTTAGGGGCTTTTTATGCTAAAAAAATGGGAGCTAAAATTTCAAAAATCAAAATCGCTTCAAATGTGAATAATATTTTGAGTGAATTTTTTAATCATGGCGTTTATGATTTGCGTGAAAAAAGTCTTAAGAAGACTATTTCTCCAGCTATGGATATACTTGTTTCATCTAATATCGAAAGACTTTTGTTTGCGAAATTTAAAGATAAAAGAACCAAAGAACTGATGAATTTGTTGAAAAATGAGAGATATTTTAAACTTGAAAAAGAAGAATTGCAAAGTTTGCAAGAAGATTTTGAGGCGGATTTTTGCACTGATGAAGAATGTATGCAATTTATCAAACAAAGCAAGATTTTAATCGATCCGCACACCGCAACTTGTTTTAAAATGCTTGATCCTTTAAAACCTAGCATTATTACCTCTACAGCAGAATGGACAAAATTTACTCCAAGTATGATAAAAGCTTTATATGATAGGGATTCTAAGAATGAAAAAGAAGATTTAAAATTTATAGCTAAAGAGTTTAATGTCCAAGTTAAAGATGAAATTTTGGCTTTATTTGACTTGAAAAATAGCGATGAAAAGGTATTTGAAGCCAAAAATATAAAAAAAGAAATTTTAGATTGGATGCAAAAATGATTATTATTCCTGCAAGATTAAAATCAAGTCGTTTTCATGAGAAAATTTTATGTGATGTAGGTGGAGTGCCTATGTTTGTGGCTACTGCAAGAAGGGTAAGTAGTGTGGATGAAGTTTGTATAGCTTTAGATGATGAAAAGGTTTTAAGTATCGCTAAAGAATATGGTTTAAATGCAGTTTTAACAAGCAAAAATCATGAAAGCGGTACGGATAGGATTAATGAAGCTTGTAAGAAACTATCTTTAAAAGATGATGAGATTATTATCAATGTCCAAGCTGATGAGCCTTTTATAGAATGTGAAAATTTATTAAAATTTAAAGAATTTGCAAGTTCTTGCTTGGATAAAAAAGCTTTTATGGTGAGTTGTTATAAAAAAATCACCCAAGAAGAAGCTATGGATCCTAATCTGGTTAAAGTGCTTTGCGATAAAGAAGGGTATGCCTTGTATTTTTCAAGAGCTAAAATCCCTTATGAAAGAGAAAATTACGAGGAAAGTTTTAAAGGGCATTTAGGTATTTACGCTTATAGTGTCAAAGCTTTAAGGGAGTTTTGTTCTTTATCAAGTTCTGCACTTGAAAGAGCGGAAAAATTAGAGCAGTTAAGAGCTATAGAAAATGGTAAAAAAATCAAAATGCTTGAAATATCAACAACAAGCATGGGGATTGATACTAAAGAAGACTATGAAAGGGCTTTAAAAATTTATTTAGAAAAATAACTCCACCCCAAAACGAAACAGAT
>NZ_JAAMWY010000001.1:0-253414 GCF_011068165.1 Campylobacter sp. CFSAN093233 | reverse complement strand
TGCAGTTTGCAAGATACCTAAAGCATCATTACCATTAGATATAGCCTGACCCAAAGTATTTGCCTGAGATCTTAAACTATCTGCTATCGCCATCCCTGAAGCATCATCTGCTGCGGAGTTGATTCTAAGACCTGAACTGAGTCTTGAAAGTGATTGATCTAATGCTCTGCTGTTTAGATCCGAATTTGCTTTAGCATTTAATGCTGCAACATTTGTGTTAATACGAAATCCCATTTTAAATCCTTTTAAATAAATTCAAGTCCATCCATGAACTTGTTATAAACTATATCGTTTAAAAGGAAAAATAGTTTAGAGTTTTTATAAAATTTTATATCAAATTTCCATATTTTAACACTGTATCTTTTATGATGGCATTTTTTATTTCTAGCCTCTCAATAAACTTTTCAAGCCATTTTTGATAAGCGCTAATAAAATTTAAAAGATAATACGCCTCATCTTTCAAATCTTTTTTTATAGCTTCAGATAAAAAACTCCCACGATAATACAATACCCCTTTTAAAATACCATCCTGTATAAACTTATCATCATCTAAAACAGAATTAAAATCACCGATACTTTTGTAAATATTTTGCAAAAAATCTAAAGGCAGAGGATTTTTTATATTTACTACGCCAATTAAGACATTATTTAGCAAATGAGCATCTCGCAAAATATCTTGAGCGTTTTGAAGGTCATTTTTTAAATGCAAAAAAACTTTAGATAAAAATTTAAGTGAACGATTATAAGTAAAAGTTTTTGGAATATCAAAGCAAGGTTTTTTCTGAGTAAAAAATTTTTCACAACATTCCTTGAAACTTGTATTCTTTGCAAAATTAATATAAGCACCCCCCTCTGTAGCATTGTAAAAATTTATCTCGCTATTTCTTGCAATAAGATATTCCAGCTTTATGCGATAATCATTCCAGCTAACATGAGTGGTAACTTTATTACCATCCTTATAATAAGATGGGACTTGAAGAAGTTGAAAATTTTTTTCAGCATTTGAATTTTCACCAAATGCAAAACCTTTAGAGTGAGAATTTCCATCTTTATCAAAAGCTAAATCTTGTCCTATCATAATGATATTTTTAAATCCTAAAGCCAAAGCTAAAGTATAAGAAAAATGGCTTACATGGGTACCTGTATCTATATAACCAAAATCATCCAAATGAAACTGCTTATATAAATACTCATCTCTTAGCGCGATACAATAAAGAAATTTATTTATTAAACAATCTATCACATTAGGGTGCGTATTGACCGCTAAAACCGCTATGGTTTTAGAATAATCTAAGGATTTTGAACAATTAAAAAATTTCACTGCCAAATCTTCTATATCCAAATTCAATACATAGTCTGCAACAATACCCTCATTTTCAAGCATATTTAAAGCACCATCTGCACAAAAAATAACTACATTTTCTTGATATTGTCTTAACAAAGCAAGTTGTTTATGAAGACTAGGACCAGCTGAAACTACAACGGCTGTATCAAATTTGGCCTTACGCTCGCTTAAAAGTCTTTGAAAAGGTATATTTTGTAATAAATGGGGTATATTTTGCAAAAACTGCTTATAGCAAATAGTTGTTAATTGATCATTGGGATCAAAATTTCTAATAACCACAAAAATATTATCCATACATGTTTGATCAGTTTTCAATATAACATCTTGATAATACATTTTATAAAAATTACAACTTATAAACATTTCATAAAGATTTAACCATTCGAACATATCTTTTTGATCAAATAATATACTAAGCTGAAGCTCCATTTTTGGCTCACAAACATCCACAAGATAAATTTTTCCACTACAAAGCTCTTCACTCAAATCTATCGTGCTTAAAGCTAGGATAAAAAGTTCTATTTCACTTTCAAATACAAAAAGATGTTTATAGTGTTTAGCTAAATTTTTAATCAGTAAAGCATTGCCTATACCATAAATACATATAAAAGGATATCTAGGAGTTTTTTCTAAAATACCTTGATAGAAAAAATTTAATTCTTCTTCTAAGTTTTCATACATGAAAACATTATGAGTTTTATCATAGATATTCAAATTTTCATCTATACTAAAACGAAAACAAGTTTTATTTTGTATGAATTTTAAAAGTTTATTTCCTAAGGGTTCATTTACCCCACTTAATAAAGCTTGTATGTTTTTTTCTAGTATGGTCATTAGATTTCCTTAAATTTTATCTATTTTTAGTGATATTTTGTCATCTTTTTCGCTAAATTTATACAACAAATCCTCACAAGGATAAGAGATGTATTTTTCTTTACAATCTTTTTTTGGATTTTGTTTTATTTTTTCTAGCATTAAAGGAAGTTCTTTGGAAATTAAAGTTTTTATAGACATTCCCATGCCATGTTCTAAACTTTTGATAAATCTACCATCAACTTGATCTGGATTTTTTATCATATAAAGCTCTGCATCAAACCCAAATTGTTCTAAATATTTGTAAAGTTCTAATTTTTCATCAGGTGGAGCTATTTCTTTATCATAAAAAGAATGATAACTTGTATAGCATGGTTTTGGATAATTTGTTTGAATTTCAAGATGCTTTGGTTCTAAGATATATCTTATCATTCTCCTTGGTATTGAAAAAAAATTATTTGAACTTGAATTACTTGTCCAAAAAGTTTTTGTCGAGCAATGTGTTTTAATATGATGAAAAAAATCAAAAGTAGAAAATTCGCTATATTGCACAAAATCCATTTCCTTTCCAAAACCTATAAGACGCCAAAGAAATTTAGCATAACTTGAGTTATCTATAACTCCATCTATTAGCCAAGGTGCAATCTTAGCCGCCAAATGCGCTAAATATCCCCCGTGAGAACTACCTATCATGATAACTGGTATACCCCCCCCCATAGTATCAAAAGGAGCATGTTTTTTAAGATAAAGTGCAACATTTAAAAGATCTTGAGCTTGCATGATTCCAAAATTTTGATATTCGTTTTTTGCAGGTTGCAAACTCACATGTAAATTTAGAAAATAATTTGGTGTAAAATTACCTTTTTGCTTACCTTCAACTATTTGATTATTTACAAAATGAAAAATTTCACTCATTTGTTTATAATCTTGAATTTTATCAACATCATAAGGAAGCTTGATATCCGCAGCTTCACAACTTACTTTTAAAATAAGCTTGTCTATGTCATCTAAATAAAAAGTTGATCCAGTTTGAGGACGATTACCTATACAATGATAATTCACACTTGCTACAGCCACATTAAATTCGCCTGCTACAAATTCAGCTAAGTGTTCACGGTAATTTTCATCCACATCTCCACCAAGCCCAGGGATGATAAACACTAAAGCTTTTATTTCTTTTTCATCATCAAAACAAAGCTTAAATTCAAGCTTTGATTCTCTTTTTATATCAAGTTCTACATCATCACAAGAGTCAATCTCATAAGTTTTACTCACTATCATTACATTCCCCCTATTAAAAGATAAGTTTTACTCGCTAGGTTTTTAAAATTTTCATTCTTACTTAAGATCACACAAGCTTTATTACTAGAAGAGCTTGTAAAGTCTATATTTTCTAAATCTTCATGGCTTTGATTGGCTGCGTTAATGATAGCATTTTTACTTGCTTCATTGCTTGAAATTCCCATGAGTATAAAATCAGCTTTATTTATAAAAAGAAGTTTTAAGCATTCTTTATCATCGCCTACGCGAAAATTTACTTCTTTTGTGCCATTAAAATTGCCAAGATCGACATTTTCAACCCCACTTACATTACTCATCGTTTTTATAGAGCTTAAATGATCCTTTTTTAAAGTATAAATGCTTATATCGTTGATCAAAGTTTTAAGGTTATTTAAAGACTTACTAACTTCAGCTTCATCCTTACTTGAACTCATTTTTGGTAAAGCAATAGCGGCTAAAATTCCTAAAATAACAATCACAAAAACAAGTTCTAATATGGTAAAAGCTTTTTTCATTTATATCCTTGAAAAATTTTTATTTTTAGGGCTTAAAATATCTTCTTCTATGCTTACAAATTCCTTTTTTTTATAAGCATCAACCGCAGCTCTTGCTATCATCAAAGCATTATCAGAGCAGAATTTTAAAGGAGCTAGTTTTAAATTTGTATTATATTTTTGACATAAATTTTGCAAACGCGAACGCAAGTTAAGATTTGCACTAGCTCCACCTACAACGCCAAAATTTTTAAATTTATAAAGATTAAAAATTTTTTCTAATTTATCCATGATATGATCACAAGCTGTATTTTCAAAGGCATAAGCTATTTCTGCTTTTATATCATCGCTTAAATTTTCATGCTTTAAAATTTCCAAACGCACTGCATTTTTAAGCCCTGAAAAACTATAAGCGAGTTCTTTAGAATGCTTTAAAGGTATATTAAAAGAGATATTTTTAAGTTTGGCGTTTTTTGCTAAATTTTCTATGATGACCCCACCAGGATAACCTAAATTCATCATTTTAGCCACTTTATCAAAACTTTCTCCAAAGCTATCATCATTTGTACTTGCTAAAAGCTCTAAGCTTGCATCATCTTTAAGATAAAGCACCATAGTGTGCCCACCACTAACAAGTAAAATTCCCATATCTAAAGAAATTTTTTCTTCTAAAAAAAGACTATAAATATGACCTTTAAGATGATTTATAGGGATTAAGGGTAAATTTAGAGCACTTGCTAAGGTTTTTGCCATAGAAATTCCACTGAGCAAAGAAACGCTAAGCCCGGGTTCATTTGTCACAGCTATGGCACAAAGATTTTTAAAATGCTCTTTGCATTGCTTAAGTATCTTTGGCAAAGCCTCGCTATGAAGTCTTGCAGCAAGTTCAGGTACCACTCCCCCATAGATACTATGATCTAATTCTTGGGAAATTTTTTTATGAAATTTACATTCTAAGGTATTTTTATCAATGATAGCTATAGAACTATCATCACAAGAACTTTCTATAGCTAGGATAAGATTTTTCATTCAAATTCCACTAAAATAGAACCTAAGAATTTATCTTTTGATCTTGCCATTTTAAGAGTATTTAAATCCAAATTTTTAGCGTTTTTGATCAACTTGCTATTGATATTTGCCTCTAAAAGTTGTTGCAAATTTGCACCTCTTAACTCATAAAATTCCACTCTATAAATTTTACCTGCCATGTCTAAAGAATATTGTGTTTGCATATTTTTTTTATGAACTAAAATACCACTTTCATCTTTTGAGTGATCAAAGCCTATGATATTTACGCGCACATTAGCTATCTTTGGAATAAGAAAATTCTCTTTTACTTTCACCTTGGTTCCAAAAGGAACGGTGGTTTCATTGCCATCAACTTGAAAAGTTACCTCATTAAAAGCATCGCTAAATTCTAAATACTCAGGATATAATCTTGTTTGAAAACGATTGCCATACTGGATATAAAAAGAATTTCCTTCTGCGATAACAGCAGTAAGTTCATTACTTGTGTTATAATTTAACTCTTTATTTACCGGAAAAGGCACATAGTTGATAACCTTTCTTGGATTTTTTAAAGAAAGTAAAATTCTATCATTAAAAAGCTTCACTTCAAGCTCTCGGTTTATGGCTTTATCAACCCCTTGTGGAGTGAGTTCGAAATCTCTGCTAAATTCAATTCCTGCAGTTTTTAAATAATTTTCAATTGCCAAAAGATGATAATAAGCTCTTAAATTTACAGGCAGATTTTTACTTGCTTCATTTGCAAAAGCGGCTTTGTGATTTGAAATCACAAAATAAGTTAAAGCTTTAAGCATTTCCGTATCGCCAAGCTCTTGGGTTTTGGTGTTTTTAAGATGATAAGCATGCTTTGGATCAGCAAGTGAAGAATTGACACTATTTACGGTTTGAGTGGCGATATTTTCAAGATCAGGGTATTTGCTTGCATTGATTTCGCTTGTATCAATCACACTTGAATTTCCCCAACGCTTAGGATTTTGCATCGCATCGATATAAGTAGGTTTATAAAAACCCCAACCATCGTGAAGATTGATCACCATACTAACTTCAGGAAGTAAAATAAGCTCTTTAATGCGTTGAACGGTTTTATAATCAGGATCTTTTGGGCTAATGCTTGCAAATTTACGGTTTAAATCCCCATTATTCCCACGAGAACGCTTGATAATGCTATCAAAAGCTAAATTTGGAGCCACTATAATCTTACCCTTAGTGATATTATAATCACTCAAAAGCAAACTTGCCGCATGAAATCCACCAGGCTCATCGCCTTGAATTCCACCAAAAATTAAAACTGTATTATTATCATCTAGACTTTTTCCATTTTCTCCTACGCTAAAGTCTAGCTCTAAAGCAAAAATGCTTGTTATAAAAAATAAAATTGTTAAAAAAAATTTCATTTTAACTCCTTAAATACTCTCTTGTTTTAAAATCATACTCAAAAACTTCTTCTATGCTTGAAATTTTAGGTACTCCAAAATGATCAAGGGCTTTAAAAATGCATTTAGCAATGTCTAAAAATCCACTTTTATTTTCTAAAAAATTATAAACACCAACTTCATTAGCAGCATTGATGATAACACCTAAATTTGGCTCTTTTAAAAATGTATTTTTAAGCTTAAAAATAGGGTATTTTTTTGTGCTGATTGGATGAAATTTTAAAGCAGGTATTTTACTAAAATCAATAGCCTCTAAAATAGGCGTATCTTGTTTTTCAAATATAGCATCTGAAATAGCTAGTTTCATATCTGCTTTTGAAAAATACGCCGTGCTAGCTCCATTTTTAAATTCACACATTGCATGCACTAAAGATCTTGGTTCTATTAAAGCATCAATTTCTTTAAAATCATATAAATGATAAGCCTCTATAATCTCAAAAAGCTTATTTGCCATAGTCGCACTATCTATAGTGATCTTTGCTCCCATGTTCCAATTAGGATGTTTTAAAGCATCTTTGACACTGACTTGATTTAAATCTTTGATTTTATACTTATAAAAAGCTCCGCCGCTTGCTGTGATATAAAGTTTTGCTATATTTTTTTTACCTTCGAGTAAAAATTTTAAAGCTGCATGCTCACTATCAACGGGTAAAAATTTAGCCCCTTTCAAAAAACTCCCAGCTACTACAAGACTTTCTTTGTTAGCTAAAGCTATGTTTTTGCCAAGCTCTTTAGCCTTTAAAGTGCTTTTAAGTCCTGCAAAACCTACAATGGCATTGAGTAAAAGCTTATCTTGACATTCTGTTAAAATTTGCTCTAAACCTTCTTGCCCTATAAAAACTCTATCGTGTTTAACTAAATGCTTATTTTTTGAATCTTTTATGGCAACAAATTTGGGTTTAAACCTTGCGATTTGTTCATTTAAAAGAGCGATGTTATCCCCGCAAGCTAAAGCAGAAATACGAATGTTTTTTAAAGCAGCAAGTTTAAGAGCGTTTACTCCTATGCTGCCCGTGCTTCCAAAAAGTATCATAAAAAAGCAACCATCACAAAAGCAGCAATGATCACTGCATCGATCCTATCAAGCACACCTCCATGACCAGGGATAAGATCTCCACTATCTTTTACACCTGCTTCTCTTTTAAAATAACTCTCAAGCAAATCTCCAATCACTGCAAAAATCGCTACAAAAAACGAACAAAGTAAAGAAAGCCAAAAACTATAAACAAAAACTCCCAAAATAGTTCCAATAACACTCGCACAAATCAAACCACCTATAACACCTTCTAAGGTTTTATTTGGACTTGTTGGAGAAAAAGGAGTTTTACCCATAAGTTTTCCGATAAAATACGCCCCACTATCGCAAGCTGCAACGATAATGATAAGCCAAAAAAGCGCAAACATACCCTGATCTAAATACACTTGCCAAAGTGCTAAAATAGGCAAACTAGGATAAATATAAATAAGAGCTGGTTTTAAGGAAGCCTTTTTATAAACCAAATATCCAACGACTAATAACAAAGCTAAAATCCCAAAAAGCAAAGCTTTATGCGATAAACTTCCCAAAATAAAAGCTATAGCCAAAGGGATAATAGAAATATTTTCTAAAGCAAAAAGTTTTTTTGCTTCACTAAAAGATAAATACAATAAAACCGCAAAAACGATAAAATTGATAAAAAATTGATCAATCAACGCGATAATAATAATAGCCCCTATCATCACAAGAGCTGAAATAATTCTAGTTGTATTAAACATATTTTTCCTTATATACTAATATCTAAGCGATGAATGCTTTGTGCGTCTTTAAAATTTGGATCTTTAGACTCATCTTCTTCATTTTTCTCATCATCGCTGGTTTTAGCTTCTTGATTGTGTTTTTTCTTTTTTTCTTCTTGTTCGGCTTTTTCTTTGATCTCTTCTTTGATTTCATGAGTCTCATTGACTTTCTCAAGCTTGTTTAAAGTTTTTTCTTTTTCATTAAATTCAGCCATATTTAGCGTAGCTGCAAAACCTTCTTTTGCAAGCTCATTGCTTGCTTGTGTAGCTGGATAAGCCATATTCTGATTTATATAATTGATATTTCCTAAAGGGCTAACTGGCATTTTAATCCTTTGTGATATTAATACTTTTAAAATTTGTATAATTTACAAACGCCTTTTGCTGAACCTTAACAAAATTTTTTAAGGTATAATCGACCCAATACGAACCTTTCTTTAACTTAGAAAAGCTTACACAAAGCCTTGCAGCAAATTCTATCACATCGAGGCTGATTTTTTGCTTGTTTGATACAATCAAAGTATGTGCGCTAGGAATATCCCTTACATGAAGCCACAAATCATCTTTTTTAGCATTTTTAAGTAAAAATTCATTGCCTTTTTCATTTTTACCCACGCAAATTTTAAACTCGTTAAAATAAAAATTTGCCACAAGATCTTCTTGTTTATGATCTTGATTTTTTTTGCTATTTTTTTTAGGTAGTAAAATTTCAAGCTCTATCTCACTCTTAGCTTGAAGCAATAATTCTTTCAAACTCAAGGTAAAATCTAACTTTTCTTTTAAATTTTGTCTTTGTATGTTTAAATTTTTAGCTTTTTGTTCTAATTTTTTAGCATTTTTATAATATAAATTAGCGCTTTGCTTAGGATTAAATTCAAG
Organism: Campylobacter sp. CFSAN093233; assembly: GCF_011068165.1. Classification (NCBI taxonomy): domain Bacteria; kingdom Pseudomonadati; phylum Campylobacterota; class Epsilonproteobacteria; order Campylobacterales; family Campylobacteraceae; genus Campylobacter; species Campylobacter sp. CFSAN093233. The sequence goes on along the minus strand of NZ_JAAMWY010000001.1, from coordinate 244,367 downwards.
CTTAAATTCAAGCTCTTTGCCTTCAAAATCATCAAGCTTAAATTCCCTTTCATAATCTTTTAAAACACTCAAATTTGCAAACAATACATCAGCCCTTTTTCTGTATTCTAAAGCTTTTAAGAGTAAAGAATTTTCTTCATCTAAACTAGAAAAAAGTTCTTGTAAATTTTGTATTTTTTTATCCACTTGTGCAAGTTTTAAATTTTTTATTTGTTTGATTTTACTCTCATAAATGCTTGTAAATTTGCGAGAAAAATAATCTGCAAAGTCTTTAATTTCCTCAAAATTTTCATCCATTTTATAAGGCTTTAAAGACTCTAAAATCACATTAGGTTTTACAACACGATAACTTTTATCAATGTGCCTTAAAGCCTCTATGATCAAATCTTTTTCATCTGTAAGAATAACATTGGTATTTTTACCCGTAAATTCAAAATAAATTTTGCTCTCATAGCTTTTATAAGCCTTATTAGCTTTTACACTAAAACATAAAATACGATTGCCTTCAAGGACTTTAACTTCCTTTATAAAAGCATTGCTAAAATACTTTTTAAGCATAAAATCAAAAGGTGCATTATAATTTTTTGCATTAAATTTAGCTGTATAAATCGCACTCATTGCACGAGTAAGATCAAAAATAAATCTTTCTCTATCAAAGCTTAATTCCAAAATATTGTCATTGATACGCTTGATAAAATCGATTTTTTTAAACTGAGAAAAAAAAGTTTGTAATTGTAAAAGTTCTGTGTATTTCATAAAAGAAATTATAAAATATTTTGGCGAATTTTGTGGTAGAATTACATTAAAAAAGGAAATTTGTGCAGCTTAATGAGCTAAATTGCGTGATTTTATGTGGTGGTAAATCTAGTCGTATGGGACAAGATAAAAGCAAATTGATTCTTAAAAATCAAAATTTAACTCAATTTCAAGTAAATAAATTTTCTAAAATTTTTAAAAATGTCTATGTGAGTGCGAAAGAAGACAAATTTGAAAACCATTTTAGCTTGATAAAAGATTCTTTAGAATTTGAAGTTTACTCTCCTATGCTTGCGCTTTACTCTATACTTTCAAATTTTAAAAATGAATTTGTTTTTGTTTTAAGTGTAGATAGTCCTAAAGTAGGTAAAAATGAGCTTTTAAAAATGCTTCCTTTTTTAGAGCAAAACTATAAAATAATCATAGCCAAAACCCCTTTACATAAACATCCCTTATGTGGCTTTTATCACAGCTCTTTAGCTCAAACTTGTAAAAATTTCTTAGAAAAAAATGAACAAAAAATAGGACTTTTATTTTCTGAGATTAAAACCAAATTTGTAGAATTTGAAGATGAAGATGCTTTTTTAAATCTTAATTTTTATGAAGAATATGAAAAATTTAAAAGCGAGTTAAGATGAGAAAAATTGCTTTATTTTTAAGCTTATGCGTTTTTATATGGGCTAGTGATTTACAACAAGCTTTAAAGTATGAAAAACAAGGCGATTATAAAAAAGCTATGGAAATTTACAAAAAACTCGCTTTAAAAAATTCATCTGTTTTGATTTCTCGAGAACAAAATAACTCAAGCGAAGCAACACAAATGCAAAATTCTATCACTATAAAAAAAGAAGAAAAACAAGACTTTTCTCGCTTAGCTTTGGCTAATTATCTTGGTGAAAATGAAAGCTTTAATCCCCTTGGCATTAGCTCTTATAAGATGAATTATTTTTTACCTTTTGCTTATAGTTTTAATTCTTTAGGAGTAAATAATAATAAGAGTGAGGCGAAATTCCAACTTAGTGTTAAAAAAAGACTTTTTGAAAATTTACTAGGACTAGATGAAAAATATTATATAGCCTATACTCAAACTTCTTGGTGGCAAATTTATGAGCATTCTTCTCCTTTTAGAGAAACCAACTATCAACCAGAATTTTTTATAGATTTTCCTTTGTATCTTAAAGATTATGAATTTTTTAACAATCTACGCGTAGGTATATTGCATGAAAGCAATGGCAAGGGAGATGAGAATTTACAATCTCGCTCATGGAATAGAATTTATGTATCTACTGCTATTTTATATAATAAATTTTTATTTGTTCCACGCCTTTGGTATAGAATTCCTGAAAACAAAAAAGATGATGATAATCCTGCTATCTTGCATTATATGGGAAATTTTGATGTGAATTTAGCGTATTTGGGCGATGATTATTTTATCAATCTTATGCTAAGAAACAATCTTAAATTCCACAATAACAAAGGTGCTATACAAGTTGATCTAGGATATGATATTTTTAATAACGGAATTTATTGGTATTTACAATACTTTAATGGCTATGGAGAAAGCCTTATAGACTATAACAAACACTTGCAAAGACTTTCCACTGGATTTTTGATTTCTTACTAAAATATCCTTTGTAGTTTTATCATTTCTTAAAACAAATTTCATTACAATTTCATTTTTGATAATTATTATTACTATAAGGAAAGATTTGTTTTTTAAGCATATATTGAGTTTAAAAGTGCTTATAGCTTTACTTTTATTCTTTGGAATGATAAGTTTATTTATAGGAGTTATCAGTATCAATGTAAAAGATATTCTTAATCTTAACTCCACTCAACTAGAAATCATAACCCTCACAAGAATTCCTAGACTTATAGCGATTTTACTTACAGGAATGAGTCTTAGTATATGTGGGCTTATCATGCAACAACTCACGCAAAATAAATTCGTTTCTCCAACTACAGCAGGGACTATGGATTGTGCTAAATTTGGCATACTTATTTCTTTAATATTTTTTACTGGAGCGTCTTTTTTCACTCAAGCTATCATTGCTTCTATATTTGCACTTTTGGGTTCTTTTATATTTATCCAAATTTTAAGAAAAATCAAACTCAAAGATGTGATTTTTGTACCTTTGATAGGCTTGATGTTTGGAGGTATTATTAGTGCTATAACCACTTTTTTTGCCTATGCTTTAAATTATATACAAAATATCCAAGGTTGGCTACAAGGCAGTATGGCAAATGTTATGCAGGGAAATTATGAATTGCTCTACATTTCTCTACCACTTTTTATACTTGCTTATTTTTTAGCTCATAAAATCACCATAGTTGGCATGGGTGAAGATATAGCTTTAAATCTTGGAATTTCTTATAATGGTATATTATTTTTAGGCTTAATGATTGTAAGCATTATCACTAGCTTAGTGATTGTAAGCGTTGGGATTATCCCTTTTTTAGGGCTAATTATCCCAAATTTAGTAGCTCTTTATCTAGGTGATAATCTTAGAAAAAATCTTATCTATATAGCACTTTGTGGAGCTTTGTTTTTACTTGTTTGCGATATCATTTCAAGACTTGTCATCTTTCCTTTTGAAATGCCTTTAAGCATCACTACAGGTGTTTTAGGATCTTTAATCTTTATCTTTCTTTTGCTAAAAAGGAAAGTTTATGCGTAAAAAAATGCTAATTTTAAGCTTTTTAACACTTGGTATGATAGGGATTTTTATACTTGTGGGTTTAAATGGCTTTGATGAGTATGCTTTAAAAAGTCGTTTTTTACAAATTGCAGCTATTATCATAGTAGCTATTTGTATCGCTGTTTCAACAGTGATTTTTCAAACTTTATGCAATAACAAAATTCTAACCCCTGCTATCATAGGATTAGATTCTTTATATATGTTGCTTCAAAGTGCTCTTATCTTTTCTTTTGGTGCGGCTAATTTAAGTGTTTATAAAAACGATATCAATTTTTTAATCACTCTAGTTTGTATGGTGGTTTTTTCACTAGGACTTTATAAAATTTTATTTAGTAGCGATAGAAGTATTTATCTTATCATGCTTTTAGGTTTAGTTTTTGGAACACTTTTTAGCACTTTAAGCTCTTTTTTTGAAGTGCTAATCGACCCTGATGAATTCATGGTAATACAAGGAAGAATGTTTGCTAGTTTTGATAATATTGCTTTTGATGTTTTAATTCTTGCTTATATTATTAGCTTTTTAAGTTTTATATGGATTTTTCGCTATATGAAATTTTTAGATCCTTTAAATTTAGGCAAAGATTTAGCGATAAATTTAGGGATAAATTATCAAAAAATTTCAAAACAATTAATGATTATCATAGCTATTTTAACTTCTATTAGCACCGCACTTGTAGGTCCTATAACCTTTTTAGGGCTTTTGGTGGTAAATATCACTTATGAACTATTTAAAACTGCAAAGCATAGTATTTTGCTAAGCGCTTGTATACTTATTAGTATTTTGGCTTTACTTGGAGGGGTGTTTTTTGTCTCTAGAGTTTTTGATTATAATGCCACTATAAGCGTGGTTATTAATTTCTTAGGTGGGATATATTTTATCTATCTTGTATTAAAGGGTAATAAATTATGATTAAACTAAAAAATATCACCAAATTTTATGATAATAAAGTCATTATTTCAGATCTTAGCCTTGATTTTCATAAAGGCAAAATCACTTCTATAATAGGAGCCAATGGCGCTGGAAAATCCACTCTTTTAGCTCTAGCAAGTCGTTTGATAAAACCTAGTAGTGGAGAAATTTATATCGATGGAATGAATTTAAAAAATTATAAAGAGCAAATCTTAGCACAAAAAATTTCCATTCTCAAACAACAAAACAATATCAATTTAAGATTAAAAGTTGAAGAATTAGTCGCTTTTGGGCGTTTTCCGCATTCTCAAGGAAGACTTAATACAAACGATAAAATCAAAATCAATGAAGCTTTAGAATACATGGAACTTAGCAACTTAAGAAATGAATTTTTAGATACATTAAGCGGGGGACAAAAGCAAAGAGTTTTTATAGCCATGATCATCGCTCAGGATACTGAATTTATAATGTTTGATGAACCTTTGAACAATCTTGATATGAAGCATAGCGTACAAATCATGCAACTAATGAAAAATTTAGTCAAAGACTTTAACAAAAGTATAGCTGTTGTATTACATGATATTAATTTTGCTTCGATTTATTCTGATGAAATCATAGCCTTAAAAGATGGGAAGCTTTTAAAACAAGGCTCAAAAGATGAAATCATCAATCAAGAAAATTTAAAACAAATTTATGATATGGATATACCCGTAAGTCAAATTAATGGTAAGAAAATTTGTATTTATTTTTAAAAAGGAGAAAATATGAAAAAATCTTTAGTTTTTGCATTTTTTGCATTTTTTTTAAGTCTAATCTTAACAGCTTGTAATTCAAACTCAAATGAAAACAACGCAAGTTCTACAACAAAAACCAACACTGCTACGGTGAAAGTTTTGCCTATTAGTATGAGCGATGAGGGTGATAGTTTTTTAGTGAAGGATAGTCTAGGAGAAAATAAAATCCCTAAAAATCCTTCTAAGGTAGTGATCTTAGATCTTGGAATTTTAGATACTTTTGATGCTTTAAAATTAAATGATAAAGTCGTTGGCGTTCCTGCTAAAAATTTACCAAAATACCTACAACAATTTAAAAACAAACCTAGTGTAGGTGGAGTACAACAAGTTGATTTTGAAGCCATTGATGCTTTAAAACCTGATCTTATCATCATTTCTGGACGCCAAAGTAAATTTTATGATAAGTTAAAAGAAATAGCTCCAACTTTATTTGTAGGTCTTGATAATGCAAATTTTTTAAGCTCTTTTGAAAACAATGTCTTAAGCGTTGCAAAACTTTATGGTTTAGAAAAAGAAGCTTTAGAAAAAATTTCAGATATTAAAAATGAAATTGAAAAAGCCAAAAGTATAGTTGATGAAGATAAAAAAGCTCTTATCATTCTTACAAATTCTAACAAAATTTCAGCCTTTGGTCCTCAATCTCGCTTTGGGATTATTCACGATGTTTTAGGGATTAATGCAGTAGATGAGAATATAAAAGTAGGCACACACGGAAAAAGTATCAACTCTGAATTTATATTAGAAAAAAATCCTGATTATATTTTTGTTGTTGATAGAAATGTCATCGTAGGCAACAAAGAACGCGCTCAAGGCATACTCGATAATGTGCTTGTCGCTAAAACCAAAGCAGCACAAAACAAAAAAATCATCTATCTTGATCCAGAATACTGGTATTTAGCAAGTGGAAATGGACTAGAGTCTTTAAAAACTATGATTTTAGAAATCAAAAACGCTGTAAAATAATATAACTTCGCAAGGGCTAGTCTCTTGCTTCGATACTTAATAAAATACTTGGGATTTTCAAGAAAGTTTTAGTGGCGGACAGAGAGGGATTTGAACCCTCGAGACCCGTTAAGATCTGCACCCTTAGCAGGGGTGTGGTTTCAGCCGCTCACCCATCTGTCCAATAAAGTAAAGTGTAATTATACAAAAAAATAAATAATACCTAGCTTAAAAAGCTAGGAAAAATCAAAGGCTAAGATAAGCCAAAAGCAAAGTTACAACAACCCCTACTCCAAGAACTGCAAATTGCTTACTTCTATCTTTTTTATTTGCAAACAAAGTAATCATAAGCCCTGAAATATAAAGCATAAATAAAGTAATACCAAAGCCTACACTAAGCACAGAAAAATACCAAGCACCCTTATCTTTATGAAGCATAATCATATCGCCAAGTAAAGATCTTGTTTTTAAGGTAATATTGTATTCATTAGTAGATTTTTGAGTTATATTAGCACTATAATGAGTTCCACCTATTGTTATACCTTTATCTTTACTTTTAATGATATCTGTATTAGATGGTACTTTTAAACCATTTGTTTTTAAAAACTCTATTAAAGCTTCTCTTTCTTTACCACTTTCTATAACTTTTGACAATTGATACTGCTCAACTTTTAAGCCCACATCTTGATTAATACCAAAAATATACGCTATACCCGTTAAAGCAAAAAGCAAAGCACAAGGCAAAAAGAACAAACTAAGATAGATATGAACCTGTCTAAACAATTTATTTTTATTGATCATTTTAACTCCTTTTTGATTATCAAAATTTGTGATATTTTGACAAAACAAAGTGAAGCAAAAGTGAATTTTAAATAAAAAGTTTATATTTTTTAAAACAAAGAAAAGAAAAAGCCCTATGATTATAGGGCTTAAGAATTATTTTTTATCAATCACTTGATAATTATAAGGAGCAAGCTCTTTATCATGCTCTAAAAGTTCTTTTGGAGGATTGCCATTAACATCTTTTTCATCTGCATAGTAACGCTCTCCAGCTTTATGATTATTAACATCTACTTTATAATAAAGCTCTCCTGGATTAAATTTTTGAATATCTTCAAAACCTAAATTTGAAGTTTTAAAATCTTTAATTCCATTTGCCGCTGCAATTTCTACAAGTTTAGTTTGTCCCATTCTTGCCATATCAACAGCTTGCAATAACATTCTTGAAGCTTCGCGAGGATTATGAAAACCAGTTGAGTTTTCAGCATTAACAAAATCTGCTCTCATTTGAGCTTTACGATGAAGTTCTAAAACTTCTTTTAGCTCTTCGCTAATTTTTTTCGCATCAGCTTTTCCATCGCTTTGGAATTTTTCCATATTGCCTAGTTCATCACGTAGTTTTTTAGTATCCATAATCAAACTAACAATTGCATACTCTGCCGTTCTTTGATCATGCGCAACGCTATTTTGTATGTCAAGCACTTGAGCTTTTAAATAATCTTCGCTTTGTTTATGACAAGACTTGCAAGCAGAGTTAATATCTCTTAAAGGAGAGGTGATATTGTGTTGAGTAACCTTTTTAGCCCCTTCTCTAACATAAGGCATATGACAATCCACGCAACTTACTCCATTTACAGCATGCACACCGCCACTATAAAGTTCACTTTCTGGGTGTTGAATTTTAATAATTTGTGCCCCTGTTAATTTATGAATAAAATCAGCTCCAAATACTCCACGAACTTTATCATAATAATCATCTAACATTTCAATTCTAAATGGTTGCCCTTTTTTCCACTCACTCCAAGGAAAAGTTAAAACTATACCATCGGTTTCAATCTCTTTAGCTTTATTACCATCTCTCCAAAATTCATACTCATCATAATTTTTCTGAGTTCCATTCCACCATTTTTTAGAACTATCATCTACAATAGTTTCACCCATTACTTTTACTTTTTCCCCTGTTGGTTTAAAATAGTATTCAACATGGCATTGAGAGCAAACTAAAGTTCTCATTTCTTCTCTTGTAGCTTTTACGCCTTGCACTGGATCTTTTTCATATCCTCTAGAAACTAAAGCATTAATAGCTGCTGGACGAGTAAGTCTTAAACTCATATCATTTGGATTGTGACAATCTGCACAAGTTACACCCATTCTTTTACCACCATGTGGACCTGCATGTTCAGGTGAATTTTCCACTATACCATCAACGGCTGGGATATTTTTAATCATAGTCCAATAATTTGTAGAGTTAAAAGCAGTAAAATCTCCTTTAGCAACATTTTTTATAAGCCATGGAGTCCATCCACTATGACAATTCATACAAGCTGCGGGCTGGCCTTTAAAAGCAGCAAGGCCGTGAGCATTAAGAAAATCTTTGTTGTTTCTTGCTGTTTTCATTTGATCTACTTGAACCCAAAAATGCCCTCTTTCTTCATTGAAATCAAGACTAAAAGGATATCCTGCCCAAAGTATGGTTAATTGAGGAAAGCGAATTAATTTTGAATAAGCTAAATTACCACCAAATTCAGTAGCTTTAGGCTCTTCTTTTTCAACTGTTAAATACATTTTTAGCTGCTCTGGAAAAACCTTACCCCATTTTTCAAAATTTGGATCATCATCACTAAGCAAAGAAAAATCAGCATTTGCTGCAATGGCATTTTTATTTGCTTCATCTTCTTTTTTTTGATTGATATCATTATTTAGCCATAAAACTCCCACTATAAGTAAAACCAAAACAACAATACCCAAGCGTAAAATATTTTTTTTCATTCATCTTCTCCTTATTAAATTCCGTGTTTATGTCCAACATCTTTATGACAAGAAGCACAATTTAATGACTTGTCTGCATGTGGATTTGTTGTAGCATTGATAGCTGTTTGAGCAAAATCTGCATGACAGCGTATGCAGTTTTCTTGCACCATTTTTCTGCTTTTTTCAGTCGCACTCAAATTTGTAGGCAACTTATCAAGTTTAAAAGTAAAAGCATAAGCATGTCCTAAACCACTTTGCGCTTTAGCTATCCACTTAGCTACAAAATTATGTGGCAAATGACAATCCACACAAGTTGCTCTTGGTTCACCTTTGACTTTTTGAGAGTGTGGTCCTGCCATGTATTCGTTATAAACTTCATTCATAATATGGCAGTTATTACAAGATTCACTTGCATTGCTTAAATAAGATGTGCCCTTAGCGTTATAAAAAGTATAAAACCCAACCGCAAAGAAAACAAAAAGCAAAACAAGAAAAATAGTAAAAAGATTCGAAGTTTTCTTCAAAATTTTCCTCCTTAAAATTATCATTTCTTAAAATCTTCAATGAAACAACAATGTCACAGAATTTCCCAGAAATAAATTTTTTAATTTTAACATAGATGAATTTAATATAATTTTAAAGATATATTTACTCTTAATTAACCTAAAAAATTTAAAACTTTTATTCAATAATTTCAAAATAAATGATAAAATACAACTAAAAAAGGAAAAATTAATGCAAACAAGTCCTGATATGTTTATCAATCGCGAACTTTCTTGGCTTCGCTTTAATTCTCGTGTTTTAGACCAATGTTCTAAAAATTTACCCTTGTTAGAAAAATTAAAATTTATAGCTATATATTGCACTAATTTAGATGAATTTTATATGATACGCGTCGCAGGCTTAAAACAACTTTTTTCAGCTGGAGTTAATGCAAGCAGTAGCGATGAAATGACACCGTTGCAACAATTAAAAGCCATACGCAAATACTTACACCAAGAAAAAGAGCTTTTGGAGCGTTATTTTAATGAAATCACAAGTGAATTAGAAAAAGAAAATCTTTTCATAAAACATTATGAGAATTTAGATGAAAATTTAAAACAAAAATGTGATGAGTATTTTTTCTCCAATATTTTTCCTGTTATTGTTCCAATAGCTGTTGATGCTACTCACCCTTTTCCGCATTTAAACAACTTATCTTTTTCACTAGCGGTTAAAATTTGCGATAAAGCGCATCCTGAACTTGTAAAATTTGGAATGATTAGAATTCCAAGAGTTTTACCTCGTTTTTATGAAGTAAGTGCAAATATTTATGTTCCTATAGAAAGTATAGTCCATCAACACGCAGAAGAAATTTTTCCAGGCTATAAACTCTTAGCTTCAGCAGCATTTAGAGTGACTAGAAATGCAGATATGGTAATAGAAGAGGAAGAAGCTGATGATTTTATGATGATTTTAGAACAAGGCTTAAAACTTCGCAGAAAAGGAGCTTTTGTAAGATTGCAAATTCAAAAAGATGCAGATGAGCAAATCGTAGAATTTCTTAATACTCACATGAAAATTTTTCATAAAGATGTTTATGAATATTCTATTTTACTCAATCTCCCTAGCCTTTGGCAAATCGCAGGAAATAAAACCTTTACGCATCTTTTAAGCCCACTTTACACGCCTAAAACTTTACCACCTTTTGATGAAAATTTATCTATTTTTGACGCTGTAGAAAAAGAAGATATACTCATCATACAACCTTTTGAAAGTTTTGATCCAGTTTATAAATTTATCAAAGAAGCAAGCAAAGATCCTGAAGTAATTTCCATAAGAATGACACTTTATAGAGTTGAAAAAAATTCCAATATAGTTCAAGCTTTAATTGATGCTGCAAGTGATGGAAAACAAGTAACTGTGATGGTAGAATTAAAAGCACGCTTTGATGAAGAAAATAATCTTCATTGGGCGAAAGCTTTAGAAAATGCCGGAGCTCATGTTATTTATGGCATTACAGGTTTTAAAGTCCACGCTAAGGTTTCTCAAGTCATACGCAAACAAGGAGATAAACTTAAATTTTATATGCATTTAAGCACAGGAAATTATAATGCAAGCAGTGCTAAAATCTATACTGATGTGAGTTATTTTACAAGCAAAGCAGAATTTGCAAGAGATACGACAAGCTTTTTCCACATCTTATCGGGCTTTAGTAAAAATCGTCGCCTTCAAACTCTTTCAATGAGCCCAAATCAAATCAAAGAAAAAGTTTTAGAAATGATACGCATTGAAACAAGCAAGAAAAATGAAGGTGTGATTGTAGCTAAAATGAATTCTCTTGTGGATAGTGATATCATACAAGCGCTTTATGAAGCAAGTATGGAAGGAGTGCAAATCGATCTTATCATACGCGGAATTTGTTGCTTAAAACCTGATGAAGAATACAGCAAAAACATACGCGTTAGAAGCATCATAGGAAAATACTTAGAACATGCTAGAGTATTTTATTTTAAACATAGTGAGCCAAATTATTTTATATCGAGTGCAGATTGGATGCCAAGAAATTTAGAACGCCGTTTAGAACTTATGACTCCTATATATGATGAAAGAAGCAAAGCTAAATTAGCTCAATTTTTACGCTTGCAACTTAGTGATAATGTTTTAGCTTATAAGCTTAAAAATAATGGAGAATATGAAAAAATTCCTTCTTCTGAAAAAATCATAGATTCTCAACAAACCTTAGAAGAATATGTAAGTAAAATTTATAAAACACTTAAAAAAGATACAGATCAAAGTCGTGCAACGCACTTAGCTTCCAAACTTTTCAAAGAAAACTAAAAGTTTTTAGGGTTTTTTACTCTAAAGACTTATTTACTTGTTTGTTATAAAAAAGGGCTTTAAGATAAAGCCCTAGGAGATTTCCCATAGAAATAAACAATTATTTCTAAACTATAAAAAGATTTAGAAATGATTTTTAAGATTAAAATTTATACTTAAGTCCTACTTGACCACTTAAGTAAGTTTCATTTTTATTATCTACTTTACCTGCTAGTATTTGTTTAGCACCAAAGCCAAGATTCATACTGAGTTGATTTGTAAAATCTACATTACCCCCTACGATAATTTGTCCGTATGTTTTTTTCTTGTTGTTAGCTTCTACACTAGTAAAGAAAGCATTATTTACAGCTAGGTTAGCTGTGTAATCATCACCACTATTGATAACAAATTGTTCTATTTTTGGAGTTACAAAAATATAAGAGTTTTCATTCATATATTTTCTAAATTCAGCACCCACTTCAATACTTACAGAATTGTTTTTCATAGAATCAATATCTTTAGCAATAGCACCATTTTCTGTATGAGATGGAGTATAACTAAAATAATAATTTACTCCCGCAAAAGGTTTAATAAATAAAGTATTATCACTAAAGTCAAACACACGACCTGCATTAGCACTAAGTCCTAAGAATTTACTTGTATAATCTGAGTTATATGCACCATCTATTTGAACATTGTCTTGTTTAGTTGGAGAAACTTGAGCATAAGCTTTAAGATTAAGTTCCCATTGTGGAGCTATATTGATAGTAGAATACATACCTAATTGGAAGTTATCACTTTTTTGTTCTAGATTATTGTCTTTGATTTTAGCATTTGCATAAGTAAAATAAACACCCCATAAAACATCATCATTAGCTTGTTTATCTACACCTATAGTAGCACCATACATTGCACCACTATCTCCATCGATAATGTTAGCACCACCAAAAGCATTAGCCCAAACACTATTGGTATATTCATTTACATAGCTTGGTCTCATATCGCTATCTAAAGCAGCAAATTTAAGGCCATTCATTTTAGAAGCATAAGTTCCAAAAGGATTGTTTAACATTGCTACACGAGAACCTATAGAAACATCATTAGAAATATTCATAGTGGTATTTACTGCACTAGAAGCTGAATTTAGATTAGATACAGATTTACCTGTATTGTCTGTATCTTTTTTGATATCTAAAGCTAGTTTTACACCTTCTCTACTTGCTAAATCTGCTCCTATACTTCCTAATTGTTCTGTGATAGAACGAAGTGCTAGGATAGAAGCTTTATCATTAGAGTTAAGATTTCAATTTGAATTTTTATTTACTAAATCAATGTATTTTTCATCATCGATTTTACCGCCGTTTTTCTCAGCTTCTTCTAACATTGTTTGAAGTTCAGTTTTTTGTTTTTCAAGAGCTTCTTTGGCTTTTGCCCATTCTTCATCTTGATCGGAATCAAATTCATTTTCAAGCAATTTATCGATAGTATCTATATCTACTTGAAGTTGAACTAGCTTATCTTTAGCCGCTGCAGTAGCACCTCCATTGATCACTAAGCATTTATTGCCACCGCAGTTTTGAACGCTAAGTTTATAATCTACTAAGCCTTTTTCTCCATCGCCGTATTTATCTTCATCGCTAATATCTATTATAGTTCCTGCTTCCAAAGGATCTTTGCCTTGAACATCGGTTGAGATATAATCACTTGCGAATTTTAAAAGTAATGCACCCGCGTTATTATTTGATTTTTCTTCTAAGATATCTTTGTTAAAATCTTTAGCTTGAACTATTACTACATTATTTGCTTCTAAGTCTGTATAAGAGCGTTTCATAAGTCCAAAATTTGAATTTGTAAGATTTGCAGCTCCATTTACCTTAACAAAATTTCCATAAGTAGCAAAAAGAGTTTTATCGGCAGTAAAATTTCCATTTATAGTTAAACTACCATTAGCACTTTTTCCTTCAACTGTTCCATTATAAAGAATTATACCCGAGCCTTTTTTCATCCTCGGTAATGGCTTCATCTAATGAACTAGTCATAGTTAAATCTCCATTAATCACCGAAGGTGCAAAAGCTTGTAAAACTATATCTGTTGTTTTAACCTCTTTAGCAGTAGCGTTTAGATTTGTTACATAAGCAGGATGTTCGCTATTATTGTGTTTAAAGCTTAAAGTATTGTTTTTGCCGATACCAATGTTAAATCGATAATCAGCGCTATCATAATCATCGTTTGGTAAATCCCAAACACTCATTTTGATACTTAAATCTTGCCCTTTGTAATTATCAGGATTTTTGAGATTGATATCCTTACCATTTTCTTCAAAATAATTTCCTATATCTGAAGACTCTGTAAGATTGATTTCTTGCGCAAAAGCACCTGAATAAAGCAAAGTTGCTACACCTAAGCTTAGCAATATCTTGCTCGAAGCATTTTTCTTCATAAGTTTCTCCTTCAATAAATTTAAACTGAAGGAAAATTATACCCCCTAAAAATAAGCTTAAAAATAAAACTATAAATTTTTAATGAAAAATTATAAAACTTAATATATCAAAGTTTTAAGGGTAATAAATCGATCTTAACTTCATATAAAAAATTCTAAAAATTTGAAATAAACTTATGATTTACTTAAAATTAGCGTGATGGTGGAAGCGAGGGGAATCGAACCCCTGTCCAAAAATAATCCCACAAAGACCTCTACATGCTTAGCAAAGATGACTACTTCACCCTACTTCGCTCATCTTCCAAAACTCAAAAGCAAGGCTAAGACTTTATTTCACCTCAACGCTTGTCAAACGCAAGGCTACACTATCAAAGATGACCGAAAATTAAGCTAGATAGTATGACTTAAATTTCAGGCTCAACTGAACTTACGCAGCTTTAGCGTAAGCAGGAGCGAATTTAACGTTGTTTGCGTTTAATTTTATTTGGGCTTTTTACGCTTTGCCCAAAGCGACATGCCATCTAAGCAGACTTACTCCTGTCGAAGCCAAGTCGCTCCCTTATTTAGAAATAATATTTGGAACATTAACAATTAAAGGATTAAAAACCGCTAAAACAGAATCATCATTTTCATATGAACGACAATATTTTTCAAACTGATCACTCATCAAAAGCATCCAATCCGTAAATTCATCACTAGCAGGCCCATTAAAGCGATTTGCTTGCGCCATCATCTCTTCACAAAATACACAAAAATCAGTCACTTCTTCAAGATTTAAGCGTCTTGCTGCCCAAGCGGTATTGTGTGCTAAAGTTTCAAGCTCTTTTATGGCTTCTTTATAACGCACGCTATCGCTTCCAAGCTTGATGATTAAAGGTTCAAACCTATCGCACATGGTTCTAAAAAATTGTAAAAATTTTTCTATATCGTCAATTTCATAATCTAATTCTAATTTTGTTAAAATTCCCATTTTTAAACCATAATCATTAAAGTTTAATGTAAATTCTAGCAAATTTTAGCTAAAATCTTATTTTAATTTTTCCAAAATATAAGCAAAGATATGGATAGAATAGTAGAAATAGAAAAATACTCCTTTGATGAAACTTACGAAACTTCGTTGCGTCCTTCAAATTTTGATGGTTATATAGGTCAAGAAAGCATTAAAAAAAATTTAAATATCTTTATAGCTGCAGCCAAAAAACGCAATGAATGTTTAGATCATATACTTTTTAGTGGTCCTGCAGGACTTGGAAAAACAACACTAGCTAATATCATCTCCTATGAAATGGGTGCAAATATCAAAACAACCGCCGCTCCTATGATAGAAAAAAGCGGAGATTTAGCCGCTATTTTAACCAATCTTAGCGAAGGAGATATACTTTTTATCGATGAAATTCATCGCTTAAGTCCTGCTATCGAAGAAGTGCTTTACCCTGCAATGGAGGATTACCGCCTTGATATTATCATAGGTAGTGGTCCAGCTGCTCAAACCATAAAAATCGATTTACCAAAATTTACTCTTATAGGGGCTACAACGCGTGCAGGTATGCTTAGCAATCCTTTACGTGATCGTTTTGGTATGCAATTTAGATTAGAATTTTACAAAGATAGCGAACTTGCCCTAATCTTGCAAAAAGCAGCTTTAAAACTTAATAAAACTTGCGAAGAAAAAGCCGCACTTGAGATCGCTAAAAGAAGTCGTTCAACTCCTAGAATAGCTCTAAGGCTTTTAAAAAGAGTTAGAGATTTTGCCGATGTTAATGATGAAGAGATTATCACAGAAAAAAGAGCTAATGAGGCCTTAAATTCTTTAGGAGTTAATGAGCTTGGTTTTGATGCGATGGATTTAAGATATCTTGAACTTTTAACCGCTGCCAAACAAAAACCTATCGGACTTGCAAGTATTGCTGCGGCTTTAAGTGAAGATGAAAATACCATAGAAGATGTAATCGAGCCTTATTTACTAGCTAATGGCTATATAGAACGCACTGCAAAAGGGCGTATAGCAAGTGCAAAAAGTTATAGTGCTTTAAAACTAAACTATGAAAAAACTTTATTTGAGGAGTAAATTTTGCAAAATGGAAAATTCTTTCTTATAAGCTTTATTTTAGTTATTTTATTTCTTTTACTTTACCTTTTTAAAGGTTTTTTACTTGTAATTATCATAGCTAGTTTAATGGCGGTAGCTACCTCAAACATCAATGCAAAATTTTTAAATCTTACTAAAGGACATAAATTTTTAGCTTCCATTCTTACAACAGCTTGTATGGTTTTGCTTTTCTTTGCACCTTTTGTTTATGCTATGATAGAACTTGCCAAAGCTTTAAAGAATTTTGATATTAATTTAGTTACACAAACACTTGATTATGTCAAAAACTATCAATTCACCTTGCCTGAAAGCTTTAATTTTTTAGAACCTAAAATTAAAGAATTTTTAGCTTCTATAGATTTAAATAGTATTTCTAAACAAATTCTAAGTTATGCTTCAAGTTTTACAAAATCAGGAGCTAAATTTCTTATAGATATGGTTTTAATTTGTGTGTTTTATTTCTTTGCAAATCTATATGGAACAGAACTTGTTATCTATCTTAAATCCATCATTCCTATTGATAAAAAAGAACTCGATGATGTTTTAAGCGAAGTGGGTAATGTTATGGCTGTTGTGCTTTACTCTATGGTAATTGTAGCAATATTTCAAGGTGCACTTTTTGGTTTAATCACAATATTTTATGGTTATGATGGAATTTTAATGGGAGTAATTTTTGCTGTAAGTTCTCTCATACCTGCTATAGGAGGAGCTTTAATTTATGTGCCTGTAAGTCTTTATGAATTTGCCTCAAACAATCTTAACTCAGCTCTTGTTATTTTTATTTATTCTGTAATTGTAATTTCTTTTATAGCAGATACTTTAATCAAACCTTTAATCATCAAATGGATCAACAAAAAACTTGTAAAAACTCCCACTAAAATCAACGAACTTTTAATTTTCTTGGCCATGATAGCAGGAATTTCAACCTTTGGTTTTTGGGGTATTATACTAGGTCCTGCGATTTTAACTTTTTTTGTATCAACTTTAAGAATGTATGTGATTTTAAAAGATAAGAATTTAATTTAACTTGCCTTAAAAAAGGCAAGTTTTATGTTCTAGGCTTTTGAGCCTATCATTTTAGTAGGATCAACAAATTTATTGAAATCTTCTTCACTAACCAAACCAAGCTCCATTGCGCTTTCTTTTAAAGAAATACCTTTTTTATGAGCATTTTTGGCCACTTTAGCAGCGTTTTCATAACCTATGTGTGGATTTAGAGCGGTAACTAGCATTAAAGAATTATGAAGATTATGATCGATTTTTACACGATTTGGTTCTATGCCTACAGCACAATGGATATTGAATGAATGCATAGAATCAGCCAACAAATCAAGACTTTGCAAGAAATTATAAATAATCACAGGCTTAAACACATTAAGTTCAAAATTTCCTTGACTTGCTGCAAATCCGATAGCTGCATCATTTCCCATCACTTGTACAGCAACCATAGTAACAGCTTCACACTGGGTAGGATTTACCTTACCTGGCATAATCGAACTTCCTGGCTCATTTTCAGGAATGATAAGCTCACCAAGACCACATCTTGGACCCGAAGCTAACCATCTTATATCATTTGCAATTTTCATTAAATTTGCAGCCAAACCTTTCATAGCTCCATGAGTAAAATTAATCGCATCATGACTTGTTAAAGCATGAAATTTATTTGGACTTGAAATAAATTTTGTACCTATAAGTTGAGTTAGCTCTTCGCTTACTTTTTGGCTTAATTCTGGATGTGCATTAAGCCCTGTTCCCACTGCGGTTCCTCCTATGGCAAGTTCTCTTAAAGTTGGTAAAGAAGCGATGATTTGCTCTTTTGAATGTAAAAGCATAGAAAGATATCCACTAAATTCTTGCGCTAGAGTAAGTGGAGTAGCATCTTGTAAATGCGTGCGTCCTATCTTGATAATACCATCAAATTCTTTTACTTTTTTTTCAAAAGTTGCAATAAGCTCATCAAGCGCAGGGATAAGCTTTTTCTCTACTTGCTCAACCGCAACGATACTCATAGCTGTTGGAAAAGTATCATTTGAACTTTGACTCATATTAACATGATCATTTGGATGTACAAGCTTTTCTTTGCGAAAATCCCCGCCCATGATTTCAGTGGCACGATTTGCAATAACTTCATTCATATTCATATTGCTTTGTGTGCCTGAACCTGTTTGCCAAATCGCAAGTGGAAAATTATCATCAAATTTACCTGCGATAATCTCATCGCAAGCTTGAACTATAGCATTTTTCTTAGCATCATCAAGTTTGCCAAGTTTGTTATTGACCAAAGCTAAAGATTTTTTAAGATTTGCAAAAGCATAGATTAAAACCTTTGGCATTTTCTCACAACCGATTTTGAAATTTTCAAAACTTCTTTCAGTTTGAGCTCCCCAATATTTGTCATTTGGAACCTTAACTTCACCCATGGTATCATGTTCAACTCTGTATTCCATAATTTTTTCCTTTGATTAAAATTTTATTTATTATAAGCTAAAAAAATAAATACTTTCAAAAACGTTTTCCCACTGAACTCATTAAATGCAATTCATAGGCATTATGAGAAAATCTATTCATTAACATAAACTGCCAAAATACATTGTTTTTATATAAAAATTCTGAATTAAAACCTTGACTTAAAATATTATCTTTTAATTTATATTTTTGAATAAAAGCAATAGGAAAATCAACAAAACTAGCCTTATTTTCTAAAGTTCTTCCATAAATTCTTTTTTCAAAAATTACAAAAGTAGAAAAAGAAGCTTGATAATCATCTTGCTCTATATTTTTAGCAAGATTAAAACCTAAATTTGCATTTATGCTATGATGTTTTAAACTTTCATAATTTTTAGCAAAAGGACTTTTATTTTCTTTAAAATCTTCTTGATAAAAAAAACTATGTGTAAAATACATTAAAGGATTAAAAATAAAATCTTGACCTAAAATAATATCTTTAGTTACACCAAGCTGGGCTGAAGTTTGCAATGTTTTATATTTGCCTTCAATTGGCTGCTCTACTACAAAACGATTAAGAGTATTAAATCCTACACCTATACCTAATCCACTTAATATTTTTATAAAATCTAAATCATGGTTATAATTAAGCAATAAATCCATGTTATAACTCTTCAAATCACTACCATTATTAAAATTAAATTTAGCGCTAGAAAGAGATAAAGCATAAGCTAAAAAGCCTGATGAGAAATTTTCTCCTAAAGAGATATTAGCACCTGTTTTTTGACCTGAAAAATCTTTATCTTTATAGTATTTATAACTTGGAGTAAGATGCCAAAAATATTCTTCATTGCTAAAAATTCTAGGTAAATAAGTACTAGCAAGTAAGATATTATTGTTTTGTGCAAAATTATTAATATTAAGAGGATGAAGGGTAAATAACATATTATTTTGCATTAAATTAGATTGATTATGATTACTAAAAGTGCTTAAATACCCTGAACCTTCTATTCTATTTAATTTAGTCTTTACATCTATTCCATTATCTAAAGAAGCAAAAAATTCCTGATAAGTCTGACTCAAGTCTGCCCTAGATCGCAATTGTCTTAAAGCATTTCCCAAGCTTGTATTAGGAATTTCGTAAGCATTTGGCTTTAAATTAGGTTTTATTAAGGTTTTATTAATACTCACTAAATCATCACTTAAAACAAAATCAAAATTTAAAGCATAGGTATTTTGTATCAAAACATGATTAAAAGATGATAAACTTTTTTCCAAATCTCCTAAATTAATTTTCACTGGCTTATTTAAGATATAGTATTTAGGTAAAGGAATATATTCTAAATTCCCGCTCTTAATATCATAAGTTTTTGCAATCAGTTTAGAATTTTTATAATTACCAAAATCAAGTTGCAATTTAGAATCAACTCCTTCTTGAGTATAAGTTCCTTGCACGGTTAAATCATTCAAATCTTCATTTCCAGGTCTAACTATGCCTTTATTGTTTAAATTTTGCCCTACAATACCATTACCGCTTAATATTGCTTTTTGTTCTACATAAGCATTATTTTTAACTTTTCCTTTAAGCTTTAATTCTCCTTGTTTGATTAAAGTTGCACCCTCATAAGTATTTTGACCACTGATAATCAAAATACCTTCACCTTCTTTAGATAACCCTATGTTAAGATTAGCTAAATGTGTAGGTTTATTAATAGCACTTGATAAATGAGTACTTTCATCCCATTTTCTTTGACTAATATCATTAGAAAATTCAGCATCATAACCTGCAGTGTTTATAGTATAATAAGCTGTATTAGGTTCTTGCTCATATTTTAATACATCCTGATCACTGAGTCTGTTTGCATCTAAAATACTCAGTCCTTTTAACGCCTTTTGTGCATCTAAAATTCCTTGTCCAAATAATTCTTCTTTCTCAACTCTAACTACTCCATTAATAGAACTAATAGTAGAAGTATTAAGTTTTTGTGACTGCGCACTATCTCTATTATCCCAAATATAATCACTATAATCAATCCATTGTCCATTAACTTGAACTTGTATTCCATTGTAAAGCTGTTTTAAATCCCGTTTTATTTCATCTTCTATCCTAGGTGGATCTTGCGAAATATACACAATAAGAAATTTAGGTTGATTTGTTCCATCGGTTACTTGTTTAACAGTAAATTTTGGAGCCTTATAATTTTTATTTGCTGTACTTAACAGTATATCAGCAATTTGCTTACCATCCAAAAAGGGGAAATTTTGCTTGACCAGTGCCGCTGTTCCACTTACCATAGGTGCTGCCATAGAAGTTCCACTTTTTTTTGTAAACTTATCATTAGTGCTTGAATCAACATTATTAATATTTACTCCAGCAGCAACTAAAGAAAAATTCGTAGCCCCCTTAAAACCATTACTAAAATCAGCCAAACCTTGACTTTTAATTATTAAAGTCCCATCTGATTCTAAAGTAATCTCATTTGCATCCAAAGCTCCAACAGCCAACCAAGCTCTTAAAGATTCATCATAACTTGGTAAAATCGCATGCAAAGCAGGGCTAAGAATTCCTTCATTACCAGCAGCAAATACATTTAATACTCCCTTGTCCTTGCTAAGCCTCATCATATCATTAGCAACCTTATCTGCTTTCATAACATATTCCAAAGGAGTATTACAGATATTATAGCTTGTCCCTTGATTAGTTTGAGTACAATCTACTAATCCAGAATTTGAAGCCTTAAGATTAAAATAAGGATAAAAATTAATACCCCAGCTATTATTAATAATACTCACATCTTTGAAAAAATTATAAATATCAGGAATTTGAGTGTAAGAGCCATTTGGAAACACCCCAGCTCCATAAAATTTTGCCCCATAAGCCACTCCATAAGGTTTGCTATCGCCTATCTTTGCTCCAACAGCTATACCTGCTACATGACTTCCGTGTGTTGATTTTTTCAAATCAGGTATAAGCTGTTTCCCAGCTGTATCAGTAGGATAAGTAGACTTTAAAATCTTATCCTTTAAACTAATATGATCTTGATTAAAAGCATCATCGGCTACACCTATTATAATAGTATCTCCACTATACCCTAGCTTATGTACTTTATCAATATGATGAAGTTCAAATTCGCTTAAAGCAAAAAGTTTACAAACTAAAGTTAAACAAAAAAATTTTTTCATTTCTATTCTACCGTTACGCTTTTAGCCAAATTTCTTGGCATATCCACATCATTGCCAAGTCTTATGGAAATTTCCATCGCCAAAAGTTGAGTAATGACCATCATTTCAAAAAATTCACACATATAATGATCTTGCTCATTGGTTTTTATAAAATCATCACTTAAATCAAATTCTAAAGGTGAAATGCTAAGCACTGTAGAATCCCTAGCAATAAGCTCTTCAACATTTGATTTTGTTTTTTCATAAAGCATGTGCTTTGGCATTAAAGCTATAGTATAAAGCTTAGAATCAGCCAAAGCAATAGGGCCATGTTTCATCTCTCCTGCAGGATAACCCTCAGCGTGAAGATAAGATAATTCTTTAAGTTTCAAAGCTCCTTCTAAAGCCAAAGGATAAAACACATCTCTGCCTATAAAGAAAAAGCCATGTCCATCTAAATAACGCTTGGATAAACGATGAATTTTTTCATGTAAAGCCTGTTTTACACTCACGCAATTTGGAGTATGCAAAAGTGCTTTAATTTCAGCAGAAACATTTAAATTTCTTTTTTGTGCCATAAAAATAGCAAGCATCCAAAGTGTTAAAACCTGAGTAGCAAAAGCTTTAGTTGAAGCAACTCCTTTTTCTATGCCCGCACGAGTTAAAAGACTTAGATGTGCTAAACGCACTATATTAGAATTATCCACATTGCAAATTGCAAAAGTCTTAGCACCCTGCTCTTTTGCAATCTTTAAAGCCTCTAAAGTGTCTGCTGTTTCTCCACTTTGAGAAATAACGATAAATAAAGAATCTTTTTTTATAATTGCTTCACGGTATCGAAATTCACTTGCAATTTCTACTTTAGCTTTAACTTTAGCAATTCTTTCAAACAAATAAGCACTTGCCATTGCAGCATGATAGCTTGTTCCACAAGCACAAAGCGTGATTTCATCTACTTGACTTAAATCTTCATTGTTTAGCTCATCAAAAACGACTTCATTGCCTTGAATACGCCCCATTAAAACTTCACTCATCACGCGACTTTGTTCATAAATTTCTTTTTCCATAAAAAAACGAAAGCCGTCTTTTTTTGCATAAGCCTTATCGCCTGAAAGCTTAGAAAAACAAAGTGATTTTAAAATATCATTTTCATAAACGACAAGCTCATCTTTACTCGCGTATCCCAAGCTTAAATCTTCAAGATACATTACCTCATCACAACTTCCTATCAAAGGCGCATCACCTGAAGAAAAATACCATTCTTTATTTGCATTTTTACCGATAATCAAAGGAGCAGCATTTTTTGCAAAATACACATGATTGGGATCTTTTTTTGTTACTAACAAAGTAGCAAAAGCACCGCGAAGTTCTTTGATGGTTTTTTGCCAAGCTTCAAAAACTCCCAAATTTCTTGCATATAATTCAAAAAGCTGGACAATAACTTCTGTATCGGTTTGACTTAAAAAACTCACGCCTTCTTTTTCAAGTTTATCTTTGATTTCTTTATAATTTTCTATAATACCATTGTGAATCACACAAGAATACTGTCCTAAATGAGGATGTGCGTTGATTTCAGTAGGCTTACCATGAGTTGCCCATCTTGTATGACCTATAGCAAAACCATAACCTTGACTTTCAAAATCCGTGCATTTATTCGCCAAATTTTCAAGCTTTCCTACAGCTTTAAAAAAACTGAGCTCTCCTTCTTGCATCACTGCCATACCCGCACTATCATAGCCACGATATTCCAATTCTTTAAGTCCATTTAGTATAATTTGTTTTTTTTCATTATTTCCTATATAACCTACGATTCCACACATTTTTTTACTCACTTATTAATAAATTAACTAACTTTTGCTCGCTATGTTCTAATTTTTCATTCTTTTGAAAAATAAAAATATTACGCGTCCTTTGTCTTATGGTTTGAATTTTTGCTGCACATAAAACAAGTTCAAGTTCATTAAAAACATTCATCAAATACGCCATTAAACCCTGCTGATCTTTCGTATTAAGACCTAATTTGGCATACATTTTAGAATAGTTTAAGTCTAATTTTAACTCATCTTTTTTAATGATTGGCTTTTTAATTTTTTTCAAATTAAAACCAGAAAGATTTGAATTTAAAAGCTCGCAAAGTTTTAGTTTTTGCTCATCACTGATAATATTATCATATTCAAATCTTAAATAAATTTTATTATCAAAAAGTTCAAAAAAATTCATGAAAATAAGATTTAAATTTGTTAAAGAACTTAAAATAATGGCAATATTAAAATGAAGTGGTGCAACAATTTGCAAACTAAGATTTGTTTCATTATTAAACCAAAATTTAAAATCATTTTCTTTGGCTAATTTAGAAATCATAACAATATCTTCAAAAGTATTTTTTATAATAAAAAGATTTGATTTGATATGCATGATTTTATCTTGCAAAATTTCATCTTGCTCTAAAAAAATCTTACTTCTTTTAAGTGTTAATTCTTTTTTTACTCTTCTTGCGCTTTCTTCAAGTAGATTTTCATCTTCAAAACCTTGTTTTGCATTTTCTAAAAGTTTATCAAGAACTCTAAAATAAAAAGCATTATAATTTAAAGCCTTAGCCTTTAGCCAAGTTAAAGTATATAAAAGCTCTAAATTTTCTAAATTTTCTAGCTTAGAAACCAAGCTACTTACAACAATAGGATTGTATATATCTTCTTTTTCTACAAGATCTTTTAAGGCATTATTGTTTTTAAATATCTTAAGACCCCATTCTAAAATTTCATTCTTTAAATCAAATTTAGAGCAATACGCTCTATATATGCCTGCTAAAGAAATTTCATTTTCACTTTCTATAGCGCTTAAAAGTATCACAAGCTTTAAAATCATTTTTTCATCGGTTTTAAGTTTTTGGAGTATCTCAAGCTCATCTTCGTATTTTTCAAATTCACTTAACATAAGAAAAACTTGCTCATCAAAACTATAATTTCCTTCTTCATCGCTTAAAAAACGAACTGTCCAAAAAGGCTTACATAAATCTTTTAAAATTCCACTATCAAGCAAAAGTTTTAAAACACAAAAACTATGCCTTTTATAAAAAATTTTCTCAAAAAGTATTAAAGCTTTTTCTATATCTTTTTTACCGTATTTCAATCTTCTTAGGGCAAAAACCAAGTTAAGATCGAAAATAACATGTTTATCTTCAAGTTTTAATAAGTATTCTAAAACTTCCACAAGAGTTTTAAATTTATATTCTTGTTTAAGAGTATGATTTAATCCATCTTGAATTTGCTTTGCTAAAAAGTGTGTATAAAAACCTATAGTATGCATACTTTGCAAAGCCTTTTGAACCAACAACTCATTTGCTCCAAAATGTTTTTTAGCTTTTTTATACATTAATTCACTCAAATCATGAACATTAATAAGTAAAAATTCATCCTCATCTTTAGCACTTAATAAATTCATCGCTGATTTTAAAGAAAGTAAAAAATCTCCAGCTAAACGCAACTCGCTTAAATTTTTTTCATCTATAAAATTTAAAGCATAATTTTTTGGAGAAGTCTTAAAAAGAACAAGCAAACTCTCTAAGGATCTTAAATGATTTAATCCGCCAAAATCTTTTAAGATATTAAATTCTTGCTTTATAAATGGAATGTCAAATTCTTTAAAATTTTCTAGCAAAAGCTTGGCAAAATCATTTTTATTTTCTTTTAAAATACTCTCAAATTTTGTCTTAATCCCTTTAAATAAAATCCTAGAACCACATATGAAACGAGTTTGTATTATAGAAGTCTTAAGCTCATTGCTAGCATTATAAAGTCCATTAAATTCTAAGATAACCGAATCAATTTGCAAATGCGCATCATTTAAAATTTCGATAAAAGCCTTAATCATAGGTTTTAAATGAAAAGCCTTAATATCTTTATAAACAAAAATCAAAGAAATACTTTCATTAAAACAAAGACTATTATTTGCATATGCTTTGCTTGCTAAAACACAAAAAGGGATATTATCACTTGGAGGTGAAAAATCATCAAAATAATCTTTAAGAACTATATCATAAGCTTTTTTTATGAAATTATCCATATTTTTAGAATGATATAAGCTAAACGCCCCTTGCTTAAGAAAAAATTTTCTACAACTTTGGGTATAGGAACTAAGATTTTTTTTAAAAATTTCTAATTCTTTATTTAACAAAATTTCTACTCTCTTTAAAATTTTAATATTTTAATAATAATCTTAACAAAAATATCTTTTATTTTGGCTTTTTCTATAAACTCTTTTTCAGTAAGCAAAAATTATAATGCTTTATTTAAAAACAGCAAAAGAGTAAAATTAAAATGAAAAATTTAATCACCAAACTAGAAAATGAAGAAAGATTAAACCAAGAAGAAGCCAATGCACTTTGGGATCTAGATCTTTTTACCTTAGGCAAATACGCTCACAAAAAACGCACTAAACTTCATGGAAAAAAAGTCTATTTTAATATCAATCGCCATATCAACCCAACTAATATCTGTGCAGACACCTGTAAATTTTGCGCCTTTTCAGCGCACCGAAAAAATCCTAATCCTTATTTGATGACTCATGAAGAAATCATGAAAATCGTCGATGAAACTGTAAAACGAGAAACCAAAGAAGTGCATATCGTTTCAGCTCACAACAAAGATACAACTTGGCAATGGTATTTAGAAATTTTTAAAATGATAAAAGAAAAATATCCTAATCTTCATGTAAAAGCTATGACTGCTGCTGAAATTGATTTTTTACATCGTCGTTTTAAAATGAGTTATGAAGAAGTGATAGAAAAAATGCTTGAATACGGCGTTGATTCCATGCCAGGCGGTGGAGCTGAAATTTTTGATGAAGAAGTGCGTAAGAAAATTTGTCATGGAAAAGTTAGCAGTGAAAATTGGCTTAAAATTCATAAACTTTGGCATGAAAAAAGCAAGCAAAGTAATGCTACCATGCTTTTTGGACATATAGAAGAAAGACATCACAGGATCGATCATATGTTAAGACTGCGTGATCTTCAAGATCAAACCGGTGGATTCAATGCTTTTATCCCTCTAGTTTGGCAAAGGGATAATAGCTTTATACAAACTGATAAAATCATGGATAGTGAAGAAATTTTAAAAACCATTGCCATTTCTCGTTTAGTGCTTGATAATATCAAAAATATCAAAGCTTACTGGGCAACAATGACTTTAAATTTAGCCATGGTAGCACAAGAATTTGGAGCTAATGATTTAGACGGCACTATAGAAAAAGAAAGTATACAAAGTGCAGGTGGTGCAAAGTCCGCCAAAGGCACAAGTTTAAAAACTTTTATCGATATGATAAAAACTTCAAATCTTATTCCTGTAGAACGCGATAGTTTATACAATGAGCTAAAAACCTACTAAGGAGAAAAAATGAGCTTTTTTAAACTCAAAGAAAACAATACGAGTTTTAAAACCGAAGTTATAGCAGGACTTACTACTTTTTTAGCTATGGTTTACATTATCCCCGTAAATTCTAGCATAGTAGGAAATACAGGAATGTCTATAGAAGCTTTAATCACCGCAACAGCTTTAATTACAATAGTTGCAAGTGCTTTTAATGCTTTTTTTGCCAATACTCCTGTAGCTATGAGTGTAGGAATGGGTTTAAATGCTTATTTTACCTTTGCGGTTTGTTTAGGTCAAAACATAGCTTGGCAAAGTGCCTTAGGAGCTGTTTTTATTTCAAGTATTATTTTTCTCATACTTTCTTTTACGCATTTTCGCCTTTGGGTAATCCGCAATATCCCAAAAGATTTACGCCTTGCAATTTGTGCGGGCATAGGTTGTTTTATTGCATTTTTAGGCTTAAGTCAAATGGGTGTGATAATGCATAATAAAGATACCTTAGTCAGCATAGGAAATTTCAAAAGCCCTCATGTGCTTTTTGGAATTTTTACTCTAGCTTTAATCATCTTTTTTTGGGCTATAAAACTTCGCGGAGCTTTTATTTTGGGGGTATTAGCAAGCTCTATTATTGCTTGGATTTTCCATTTAGACAATGCAAGTTTTCCTGTGCAAATCTTTTCTTGGCCAAATTTTAGCATGGAAAATGGTTTAGGAGCCATCTTTTTACAACTTGATATCAAAAGCGCCTTAAATATTACTATGATACCTATAATTCTTACTTTTTTTATCACTCAACTTTTTGATAGCATAGGAACTATCACAGGTGTGGGTGAAAGAGGAAAGATTTTTGATGATCCCAAAAATGGAGAAAAAAAACTAAGCAAAACCTTAATGGCAGATGCAACAGGATCAGCCTTAGGAGCTATGACAGGCACTTCTACAGTTACAGCCTTTGTTGAAAGCACTACAGGGGTTGAAAGCGGAGGAAGAACTGGGCTTACAGCTTTAGTTGTAGCTATTTGTTTTGCTTTTACACTTTTTTTACTGCCACTTTTTAAAGCCATTCCTGCAAACGCAATATACCCCGTACTTGTAATGGTTGGAATTTTAATGTTTATGGAAGTTAAAAATATAGATTTTAAAGATAGTGCTATAGCTGCAGCAAGCTTTTTTACTATCATCATGATGCCTTTTACTTACTCCATCACCACAGGTTTTGCTTTTGGTTTTCTTTCTTATTTACTTGTAAGAATTTTTAAACGCGAATGGGATAAAATCAATCTTGGCATTATAGTTTTAAGTTTATTATCTTTGGGTAATTTTTTACTTATGGCACTACAATAAATAAGGATATATAATGATATTTTACTCCTATGAAGAATTTAAAGAAGATGTAAAAATTCTTGCTAAAGAAATTAAAGAAGATTTTAACCCTGATGCACTTTTAGCTATAGCGAGAGGGGGGATGAGTTTAGGACACTCTTTAGCAGTGGCTTTAAAAACGCGTCAACTTTTTGCTTTAAACTCAATTCATTACGATAATACGAAAAAACTTGATACTATTGAAATTTTTAACATTCCCGATTTAAGCAAGCACAAAAAAATTCTACTCATTGATGATATAGTAGATAGTGGAGAAAGTTTAGCAGAAATAAAAAAAGTTTTGCTTGAAAAATTTCCTCATATAGAACTTAAAATTACAACCATTTTTTACAAAAAAACCGCTCTTTTAGAGCCTGATTTTAAAGTAAAAGAAGCTACTGAATGGGTGGATTTTTACTGGGATATAAATCTTGATTAAAAATTTGCTATAATTTTACTTTTAAAATTTTTAGGAGTTTTTGCTTGAGAATAAAATTTATATCTTTTATTTTAATTTTTTTTGCTATTTTTGCTTTTGCTAAAGAACAAAATTTAGATGATTTCGAACAAGAATACCAAAACTATCAAGTAAACGATCCACTTTCAGGATATAACAAAGCTATGACAAGTTTTAATGTGGCTTTGTATGATTATGGTTTGCGTCCCGTTCTTAAGGGCTATAACACTATCACTCCTGAATTTATAAGATTAGGGGTAAGAAATTTCTTTGATAATTTACTTGTTCCTTTGCGTTTTGTAGGCAATATTTTGCAGTTTAAATTTGAAGAAGCGGGAGAAGAATTTAAAAGATTTACCACCAATACCATTATGGGCTTTGGTGGACTTATGGATATGGCATCAAAAATGGGTCTTAAAAAACATCCCGCAGACTTAGGAACCGTTTTGGCTCACTGGGGTGTAGGAAGCGGTTTTCATATTGTCTTACCTATACTCGGCCCTAGTAATCTTAGAGATACTCTTGCTTTACCTGCAACTTGGTATGCAAGTTTTACTGCTTACATTGATCCTACTTGGGCAAGTATAGCTATAAGTGCTTATGGATTTGGTAATGAACTTAGTTTTAGACTTGATGAAATTGATGAAATTTATCACAACACGCCTAATTTATATCCATTCTTGCGTGATGCTTACGAGCAAAGACGCAATGAACTTAGCAAATAAAGGAAAATAATGAAAAAAATATTTTTAATCTTGGCTTTATTTTTTAATGCTTTTGCCTTACAGCTAGATGAAATTTCTAGTACTATGCAAAAAAACATTGATGCAAGCTTAAAACTTTTACAAGATAGCAAAGAAGACAAAAAACAAGCTGCTGATGGAATTTTTAAACTTTTTGATAGCATAATAGATTATAAACTCATGGCAAAACTCAGTCTTTCGAAAAATTATTCTAAATTAAATCCAAAAGAACAAGAAAAATTTACCACAGCCTTTGAAGCAAGTCTTAAAAAAAGTTTTACCGATAAACTCAGTCTTTATAAAGATCAGGTTTTAAAGGTCAAAAATGGTGAGTTAAAAAATGAAAAACGCTATTTTTTAACCACTTCTATGGTAGTAGATGGGGAAGAAAAAAATATCATTTTCAAATTTTACAATGATAATAACAACTGGCTTGTTTATGATGTGGATGTTTTAGGTGTGAGTATAGTACAAACTTATAGATCACAATTTGGAGATATTTTAGCCAACCAAGGCTTTGATGCCCTACTTCAAAAACTTGAGAGTATTGTCATAGAATAATGTTTGCAAAGCTTTTAAAGTTTTTTATTTCTCGTCCAAAAAGTACTTTTTTTGGAACCTTGTTTATATGCCTGTTTTTAAGCTTTTTTGCTTTTAAGCTTAGCGTAGATGCAAGTGCTGAAAGTTTACTTTTAGAAGATGATGCAGATTTAAAAACTTTTAGAGAAATTTCAAAACATTATAAAAGTGATAATTTTTTACTTTTAGCCTTCAAACCCTATGATGAAAAACCTTTTTCAAATGAAAATTTAGCCAAATTAAAAAAACTTCATGAAGAATTAGAAAAGGCCCCTTTAGTAGAGCGCGTTTTTAGCATCATCAATGCCCCTTTGCTTCAAAGTTCACAAAATACGGATTTAAAAGAACTGTTAAAAAATATCCCAAACATAGAAAGCCAAGATATAAACCGCACAAAAGCCCGAAATGAAATTTTAAATAGTCCCTTTTATAAAAATAATATCATCTCAAAAGATGGAAAAGTAACAGGGCTTATTATTTACTTAAAGCCTGATACAGTTTATAATGATCTTGTAGAAAAACGCGATCTTGCTACCGATGAAAAAGAAAAAGATCAAATTCGTCTTGCTATAAAAAAACATCAAGACAAGCAAAAAGTTATCACGAAACAAAGTCTAGATACTATTAAAAGCATAGTTCGAAATTATGAAAAAAATAAAGATACGCTCTACCTTGGTGGCGTAAGCATGATCGCTGATGATATGATAACTTATATAAAATCTGATCTTGTACTCTATGGTGTTTCTCTTGTATTTTTACTAGGATTTGCACTTTATTATTTTTTCCGTTCATGGCGCTTTGTTTTTTTACCTCTTTTTATTTGTTTTATAAGCTTAAGTGCAGCTAGTGGAGTTTTTGCACTTTTAAATTTTCAAATCACAGTTATTTCATCAAATTACATTGCTTTGGTTTTAATTATCACCTTAAGTGTAGTTGTTCATTTGATCACGCATTTTATCGAAAATACCCAAAATCATCCCAAAGCTACAGTTGAGCGCATAGTGCTTGAAACCTTACTAGCCAAAGCAAATCCTAGCCTTTATGCCATTGTTACAACGATGATAGGATTTTTTTCTTTAATGCTTTCAAATATCGAACCTATCATAAAACTTGGTATTATGATGAGTATAGGTATAGGTTTAGCTCTTATCTTTAGTTATTTATTTTTAGCAAGTATCTTAGTTCTTTTAAAACCAAAAAACTATCATAAAAAAGAGTTTAAATTTAATCTTTTAGCCTTTTGTGCTAAAACCGCTCTTGATCCTAAAAAGCGTCGCATGATTTATGGAATTTCAGTTCTTGCTATAATCTTAGCTTTAATAGGCATTTCAAAACTCAGAGTTGAAAATTCTTTTGTCAATTATTTCAAAGATGGCAGTGAAATCAAAAAAGGACTTTTGGTTATTGATAAAAATCTAGGTGGAACCTTGCCTTTAGAAGTCATCATTCGTTTTCCAAATAATAAAAACGATCAAAATACAAGCAATACTCTTGATAGTTTTGAAAGCGAATTTGAAAATTTAGCCACACAAGAAACTTATTGGTTTGACTCTAAAAAAACACGCATTGCAAAAAAAGTTCATGAATTTTTAGAAAATAAAGAATTTGTAGGCTCGATTTTAAGTCTTAATAGTCTTTTAACCCTAGGGAAAAATATCAACGATGGAAAAGAGTTAGATGATTTTGCTCTTGCGTTTTTAAATGAGAATTTACCTGCTAAATTTAAACAAGACTTGCTTTCACCTTTTGTAAGTATAGAGAATAACGAGTTAAGATTTAGTATGCGTATTGTTGATTCTGATCCGAATTTAAGACGTAATGAATTTTTAATAGATCTTAAAAAACAGCTCAACGAGCTTGTAAAAAATGATGGAGTAGAAGTTCAAATCACAGGTATAATGGTACTTTATAACAATATGCTCCAAAGTCTTTTTTCATCGCAATTTGATACTCTTATATTTGTAATTTTAGCTATTTTTATACTTTTTATCATTGTTTTTAGAGATTTAAAATTTTCAGTTGCGGCTATATTGGTAAATGTTATTCCTTTAAGTGTGGTTTTTGCTCTTATGGGGCTTTTAGGTATTCCTTTGGATATGATGAGTATTACTATAGCTGCTATTGCTATAGGTATAGGCGTTGATGATGCTATACATTATATTTATCGTTTTAGGGAAGAAATTAAAAACAAAAGCCTAGAAGAAGCCATTATGATTTCTCACCTTAGTATAGGTTCGGCACTTTATTATACTACCATTAGCATAGTTTTAGGTTTTAGTGTTATGATGAGTAGCAATTTTATTCCAACAATTTATTTTGGAATTTTAACCGTTTTTGTAATGATTTTGCTTTTAAGTGGAAGTTTGTTCTTATTGCCAAGCTTTTTAATCACTATTTATTCTAAGAAAACCAAGTTTCCAAACCAACATAAAGAGCATATATTAAAACAATAATAGCTATATATTTTAAAAAATTTTTCATTTTTATCCTTTGTTTAAAATCTTTAAAATGATTTTTGCAAGCTCTAAGGCTTTAAAACGATGAGAGATGTTATTCTTCTCATCCACGCTAAGCTGGGCTAAGGTTTTATCAAAACCCTTTGGAATAAAAAGACTATCATAACCAAAACCATTTTCACCTTTTTCTGTATCTATTACTTTTCCATGCATGGTTCCATGCGTACTAAATTCCCCCATCAAACCTACCATAGCAATAGCAGCAACATAATGCGCCTTACTTTGTTTAAAACCTTTTTTTATCATTTCATTGACAAGTTTATCACGGTTACTTTTATCATCGCCCTTACCGCTAAATCGAGCAGAATAAATTCCTGGATTTCCTTCTAAAACATCTACACAAATGCCACTATCATCACTTAAAGCGATAAAATCTTTTTTTTGCTTTTCATCCAAAGCATTAAAAACCGCTCTTGCTTTAATCAAGGCGTTTTCTTTAAAAGTTTTTCCATTTTCTTCAATCTCAAAAGGCATTAGAACTTCATCAAAAGCATAAATTTCAAAATCTTTTAAAATTTCTTTAAGTTCTAAAACTTTATGTTTATTGCTCGTAGCTAGGATAATCTTCATAACAAAAGCTCCAAAATAATATCAAAAACAAAAATATGATTTTATAAAATTTATCCTTGTGCGTAGCTTTTAAATATCAAATGATAAAACGATGTTAATCAATGCTTAATCCATTTCATAGTAAAATTATCCTAATTTAAATTTCAAATTTAATAGGAAATTGATAATGCTAAATTATGTCTTACCCTTATCTTTCATAGTTGGAACAAGATTTTTTGGGCTTTTTATAGTTTTGCCAGTTTTAAGTCTTTATGCTTTAAAACTTGAAGGTGCTAATGAATTTTTAGTGGGACTTTTAGTTGGTGTTTACGCCTTAACCCAAATGATTTTACAAATGCCTTTTGGGATTTTAAGTGATAAAATTGGTCGTAAAAAAACCATGCTCATTGGACTGATTATTTTTATAATAGGCTCTTTAATCTGCTCTTTTGCGGAAAATATTTACACCATGCTTTTAGGGAGAATGCTCCAAGGTGCAGGAGCTATTGGAGCAGTAGCTACGGCAATGATAAGTGATTTTATCACAGAAGAAAATCGTGGTAAAGCCATGGCGGTAATGGGTTCTTTTATAGGACTTAGTTTTGCAGCCTCTATGGTCATTTCTCCTCTAATGAGTGCAAAATGGGGTTTATCTAGCCTTTTTGATCTTAGTGCGGCTTTGTCTCTTTTATGTATAATTTTACTTTATACCGTTGTACCTAAAGAAAATAAAATCACTCATGAAAATGAAAAAACTCCTTTTTTTCATCTTATTAAACAAAAAAATTTAGCCCTTATGAATCTTACTAATTTCATGCAAAAAATGCTTATGAGTATAGCATTTTTAAGTATTCCTATTATTCTAGTAAAACATTTAGGCTTTGCTTCTGATAAACTTTGGATTGTTTATAGCGCTTCTATGGTAGCAGGTTTTATCGCTATGGGCTTTGCTGGAAGTTTAGGCGAAAAAAGAGGTTTAGCTAAACAAATTTTACTCTTAGGAATTGTTTTTTTCATACTTTCTTATCTTTTTTTTGCTTTTAGTAATTCTATTGATTTTTTTATCATAGCAGTTGTGATTTTTTTTATAGGTTTTAATTTACACGAACCTATTATGCAAAGTTGTGCATCAAAATTTTGTAAAGTTCATGAAAAAGGTGCAGCATTAGGGTTATTTAATGCTTTTGGATATGGTGGAAGTTTTATAGGTGGTATTATCGGAGGGATATTTTTACATCTAGATACCTTAAATCTTTTAGCTATTATTTTAGTAATTTTAGCTCTAATTTGGCTTGTGGCATTATTTTTCTTAAAAAATCCAGCTGATTTTAAAAACCTTTATCTACCTTTAGAAACGCCTTTAAATTTCAGTACTTTTGGTGAAAATTTAGGGGTTGTAGATATTTATAAAAACTCTAAAAATCTTGTTGTTAAATTTGATAGCAAACTTACAAGTAAAGAAGAATTAGAAGGCAAATTATGAAAAAAATATTATTTTTATTCTGTTCTTTTTTTCTAGCTTTTGCAAAACCAAGTCTAGAGATACCCAAGCTCTCAAAACAAGCAAAACAAAACTTTATTTTAGAAAATGTCAAATTTAATTATAATGGCACAATATATAAAATTTTTATAGCTAAAAACAAGAATGAAAACTCAAATTATAAATATAAAATCATTTATTTACTCGATGGAAATGCCTTTTTTCCTCTTTTTTTAAATCTTTTCAACACTCCTGTCAAAGAAAATCTTTTAATTATTGGAATAGGTTATGATAATAATTTAGCTTTTGATACACAAAAACGCACTAAAGATTATACGCCTACAACAAATTTAAATAAACAAGGTGGAGGTAGTAAAGAATTTAGAAATTTCTTAATAACCCAACTCATCCCTTATATCAACAAAATGTATCCTATTGATTTTAGCCATCAAATTCTCTTTGGACATTCTTTTGGAGGACTTTTTGCCATTGATACACTTCTTTATGATAGTAAGATTTTTAGTCATTATTTTATTATTTCACCTTCTTTATGGTGGGATAATAGTGAGTTTTTACCTAATATCATAAAATTACAAACTTGCCCTAAAATTTACATCGGATTAGGTTCATTGGAAACAAATTCAAGTATTATCAAAGGTGTAGCTAAGCTCAATGCTCAAAAACTTAGCGAAAAAATATCCAAAGAAACTAATTGTAAAACTCATTTTAAACTTTTTAAAAATGAAACTCATGGAAGTGTCATATCTAAAGCTATGCTGTGGATGAAAAAGCTTCTTGATCTTAATTAATCATTGCTTTTATCATCACTTTTGCCTTGCAATCTGCACAGCAATAAAGTGTTTTGATTTTATCCTCATCATTACCAAATTTAGGCTTCATTAAATTGGCTATTTTTTCTACAGCTTTTTTGGTCGCAAATTCTTTACCGCATTCTATACAGGAAAAAAGCTCATCTTTTGCCATGGTTTGATATTCAAAATAAGAAGCTCTAAACTCCATTCCACTACGAAATAATTTTAAAGTATCTTTTTCAGCACAACTTAACTCACAATACCCACAAGTCGTACAAAGAGAAGCATTGAATTTCAAAGCATTTTCTTGTTTATCAGCGATTAAAGCTCCTACATTACAGGCACCCACACAAGAAAGACAAAGCGTACAGGTATTAGGATTGATTTCTACCTTACCATAACGCAACCATTCGCCACTTTCTATACTACCAAAATCTTCATTTTTTATCATTTCTTGCATTCTTTTGGCAAAATTTTCTCTTGTAGTTAAGGTGTTATTATGAAAATCATATTTTAAATCTTGTATGAATTCTTGCTCTTTTAAAACATTTTGCAATTCTTTTTCATCTTTAGCAACAAAAATAGCTTTTTTTTGAAATTTTCTCTCAAAAAAAGTATTTAAAAGCATAATGGCTTCATTGCTACCACGAGATACAAAGTCCGTATAAAAAACCAAATTTGCACCACTATTTTGCAAAAGTGTTAAAAAATGCATAGAAGAAAGCCATTTTTCACCCTCTATCATAAAGGGTAAAACATCTTTTGGTAAAGCAAGATTTAAATTTTCTAAAGACATTTTTTTAGGAATGATTAAAATTTTTTTATCTTTATAAAACTCACAAAGGGTAAAAAAACTTTCTCTTGGCATAGGAGCATAATCAAGCGATCCGCTAGGACACACACTAATACATCCTCCACAACCCAAACAATCCACTTGAGAAAATTCTAAATGCTTTTTTTCATCATCTTTTAAAATCGCCACAGTAGGACAAATTTCAGCACATTTTGCACAATGCTCACTGCGTCTTTCATGGTATTGACACACGCTAGCATTATAGCTAATATAAGTTTTATAAGGATATTTTGGACTTTTGCTTTGCAAAAACTCTAACAATGCTTCAAGATTTTCAAAATTTAAAAGATTATAACATCCACTTTGTCTTGTAAAATCTTTACGCACAACGCTTAAATTTTCAGCTTTAAAAAGTAAAAAATCAAAATCTATTTCCACTTCTTCGCCTTGATTTTTAACCACAGCACAAAGCTCCCCCACACTTCCAAAAACAGCTAAAATTTCTGCACTACTTAAAGCAATAACCTTAAATCCATGTTCTTTTAAAAACTCTACAGTTTGAGTATCACTATCTGCCAAAATCAAACGATTTTGCACTTCTTTGCTTTGTTCTAAATCAAGCCCTAAATCATAAACGCTAGCCCTTGCTTCATAAAGCGTTAAAACATTTTTACTTTGCTCTAAAATTTCATCTTGAGAATTTTTAAGATAAAAGTTAATCTCTGGGGCATAAATTTGTGCTTTTTGATTTTTATCATTGCAAATTAATGCTTCTTTATCATTTGCCTGATCTAAAATTTCAATAGCATCAGGCAAAGGGATTAAAACATCATTTTTTATATAAACAAAATCTTGCATTGTCTTCCTTAATCTCTTTAAAACATCATTTTATAAATTCTATGTTAAAATAACCAAATATTTTCTTAAGGCTTAAGATGAACAAATTTAGAACTTTTCCACAGATTAACACTCTTATTGAAGATGAGAGTTTAAAATCCTATCCTTTTTATATCAAAGCATTTTTTTGTAAAAAAGTTGTCGCAAAACTAAAAGAAAATTTTTCCCAAGATGAAATTTCTAAAGATAAACTACTTTTAGAAATCAAAAAAGAAATCAAAACTTTTTACCGCAAAGATTTACAAAGTGTGATCAATGCAAGTGGAGTGGTTATACACACAAACCTTGGCAGAAGTGTAATCCATGAAGAACTTTATGAAGCGTGTAAAGATATCATTTGTAATTATTCTAATGTAGAGTTTGATTTAGAAAATGGAAAAAGAGGCTCTCGCTATGCTTTGGTGTTGGAAAAACTTAAAATGCTTTTTGAATGCGAAGATGCTTTAGTAGTCAATAACAACGCTGCGGCAGTTTTTTTAGTGCTTAATTCTCTTTGTTATGATAAGGAAGTCATAAGCTCAAGAGGAGAACTTATAGAAATTGGCGGAAGTTTTCGTGTGCCTGAAGTGATAAAAGCTGCAGGTGTAAAGCTTTGCGAAGTTGGAACTAGCAACAAAACACACTTAAAAGACTATGAACAAGCTATCAGTGAAAATACCGCTCTAATTTTAAAAACCCACAAGTCTAATTTCGCTCTTATGGGTTTTCATAGTGAAGCAAATATAAAAGATCTACATGAACTAGCAAAAGAAAAAGGGCTTTTGAGTTATTATGATCTAGGTTCTGGCTGGTGTGAAAATTTAAATGAAAAGCTGATTAAAAATGAACCTAAAATCAAAAAACTCGTACAAGAATGTGATATTTTAAGTTTTAGTGGAGATAAACTTTTTGGTAGTGTGCAAGCAGGCATTATACTTGGAAAAAAAGAACTCATAGAAAAACTTAAACAAAATCAACTTTTAAGAATGCTAAGAGTGGATAAATTAACCCTATCTTTTTTAAATGAAAGCTTAAAAGCTTATTTACAAAAAGATTATGAAAAAATTATTACCTTAAAACTTTTAAATGATGACTTATCCTTTATAGAAGAAAAAGCTTTAAGAGTGCAAAAAGAATTAAAATTTCAAACCCAACTCAAAAAAAGCAAAAGTTTAGTAGGAGGAGGTTCTATGCCTGATAAAAGTTTAGATACTTATATACTAACTTTTCAAGGAGATGCTTTAAAACTACAAACTCGATTTAGAAAAGAAAATATCATAGGACGCATTGAAAATGATGAATTTGTTCTTGATTTTAGAACTATACGAGAAAATGAACTTCAAAAACTTATTCTTACAATTAATCAAATGGAAAACTTATGAAATCTGTTATTATAGGAACCGCAGGACATATTGATCATGGAAAAACTTCACTCATTAAAGCTTTAAATGGTTTTGAAGGCGATAGTTTAAAAGAAGAACAAGAAAGACAAATCACCATTAATTTAAGTTTTTCAAATCTTAAATTAAAAGATAAAAACATTTCTTTTATCGATGTTCCAGGACATAAAGATTTGGTTAAAACTATGGTAAGTGGAGCTTTTGGCTTTAGTGTTTGTTTATTTATCGTAGATATTAACGAGGGTTTAAAAGAACAAAGTTTAGAACATTTAGAAATTTTAAAAATTCTTGATATTAAAAATATCATTTTAGTACTTAGCAAATGCGATCTTTGTGAAAACATAGAGCAAAAAAGTGTAGAAATTTTAGAAGAGTTAAAAAATTTAGATTATCCCATTTTAAAAGTATTTCATACCAGTATAAAAAATAATCAAGGCATAGAAGAATTAAAAAATTATCTTTATACCATAGAAAACAAAGAAAATTATGAAGAACTGATTTTTCATTATTATATCGATAGAGTTTTTTCTCTAAAAGGTATAGGAACTGTCGTTACAGGCAGCTTGAATGAAGGAAGTATCACTTTAAATGAAAAAATCATCTGTTTAGACACTCAAAAAGAACTCATTGTTAAAAATATACAAAATCACGATACCAATCTAGAGCAAATCAAAGCTTGCAACCGTGTGGCTTTAAGTTTAAATTGTGATTATAAAGAGTTGAAAAAAGGTTATTTACTAAGTAAAAAAGGTTATTTTAAAGCCTTTAAAGAATGCGATGCTTTAGTTAAAGCAAAAAATTTACAAAATAGCAAAATGATTTTTTGTGTGGGTTCAAGACAAATAGAATGTAAAATAAATATATTAAAAAAACTAGAAAATGATGAATTTTTTGTGCATTTTAGTTTTGATAAAAATGTATTTTTAAGTTTTGATGAGGCTTTTATTTTATTACAAAACAATCGTGTTATAGGCGGTGGTAAGGTTTTAAATCCTTTAAGCGAACCTTTAAAAAAAGAACAAAAAAATAAATTTTTAATGTTTTTGAAAAATAAAGATTTTAAAGCGGCTTTTTCTTTCTTAAAAGACGCACACAAATACGGCTTTGGCTTGCTTTCAAGTTATCAGAGATTTAAACTTTCTCATCAAAAAGCATTGAAATTAGCAAAAGAATTAAATCAAGTATTTGTTGATGAAAAAAATCTTAATGTATATCATTTACAAAGTCTAGAAGAAATTAAAAATTTCATCAAATTCATACTTGAAAAAAATCCTTATGCCATGCTTTCAGCACATTCTTTAGCTTTAAGGATTACTTGGGCAAGTGAAAATTTTTGCGAACTCGGGCTTAAAGAGATGTCAAATTTATTGGATTTTCAAAATGGAATTTATTTTAAAAAAGGCATAGATTTTGAAAAACTTCAAGAAAAAAATAATAATCAATTATATGAAATTTTAAAAAAACAAGGTATTAAACCCGAAGCTCCTTATAATCTTTATGATTTTTTAGAACTTGATAGAAAAAGCGGAGATAATATACTCAAAAAACTTACCCAAAAAGGCTTAGTTGTAAGACTTTCACACAATCTTTTTATAGAAAAACAAGCTCTTGAAAAACTTATGCAAGAATGTTTAAATTTATTAAAAAATCAAAGTCTTGATGTGCAAAGTATGAAAGAATATTTCAATCTTTCAAGAAAATATGCTATTGCTTATTTAGAATACTTAGACAAATTTCCTCAAGTAAGCAAAGAAGCTGAAAAAAGATTTTTAACAAACATTTAGAAAATCATTATAGAATTAAACATAATTTATTTAAAGGATTTATAAACTATGAAAAAATTAAGTTTAATTCTTGCCTGTTCAGCATCTTTGTTTGCTGCAAGTAATTCAGAAATTAGTGATTTTTATTCAAAAAGCATTAAAGCACAATTTCCAAATGCTACCGTTAGTGTATCAAATCGTCAAAAGGTTGGTAATACGGGTTTTGAAAGTGTTATTGTAAGCGTTGAATTAAATGGACAAAAACAAGAAAACATTCTTTTTACAAAAGATAGTCTTATTACCCCTGATCTTATCGACTTGAAAACGGGAATTTCTTATGCTCAAGAATATGAAATGAAAAAATTTCAAGAAGCAAGAGAAAATTTTACAAAAAATGCTAAAGCTGTAGCACAAAAAGAAACCATGGTAATAGCTTTAGGAGATAAAAATAAACCCGCAATTTATGTTTTTTCAGATCCTGAATGCCCTTATTGTAGAGAACATTTAGCTCAAATTGATAATGAACTTAAAAACTATCAAGTTAATTATATTTTAACTCCAGTACATGGAAAATCTGCTTTTGAAAAATCCGCTCTAATCTACAAAGAAGCAAAAAAAGCAAAAAATGATAAAGAAAAAATCGCAATTTTAAACAAATACTATGATGCAAATATCAAAAATTATCCAAAAGTAAGCGATGCAGAATTAAAAGAAGTTTTTTCCTTATATGAAAAATATCGCTCATTAGGTCTTAGCGCTACTCCAACTATTATTAAATAAACCTAATGTCTAAAATTACTTTAATTTTAAGCTTTTTTATAACACTCTTTATGAGTGCTTGCACCAATACAACTTTCACACAAAGCTTTATTCAAACAAGCAATGAAGGCATTTTTATCAGATCACAAAAACAACAAAGTTTTAAAATTTCCTTTCAAAATCCTAGTCAACTTCAAACTACTCTAGATAGAGATTTGGCTTTAAAACTTAAAAATTTAGGCTTAAAAGAAGTAAAAGAGAATGCAGATTATGAAATTTTAATCAATCTTGTAGATATGAAAAAGCATTCTTATGCTCAAAAAATCACAACTTCAGCAAGATTTTTTTATGATTTTGATCCTTTGGAAAGCGATGGAGAATGGATGGTAGAAAACTACTATACTATGCAAGTTAATTTACAAATCAACTCTAAAAATCACAATTCTCAAAAAACAAGTCTTCTTGCAAGAACAGCTTATCTTGGAAATAAAGAACGCTGTCAATTATCTTTAAAAAATAAAATTATAAATCAAATAGTGAGTTTTTTTTATTTTTAAGAAAAAGACAATCAAGAGTATAAAAACTCTTGATTTTAAGAATTATTAAGCAAAATAAGGTTTGATTTGTTCTATCCAAGCATCAATTCTTGATTCAGTTTGATCTTCTTGATTATCATTGTCAAGAGCAAGTCCAACAAATTTACCATCTACAACCGCATCACTTGCTTCAAATGTATAACCATCAGTTGAAACTTCTCCTACCAAATTTGCGCCTGCATCTTTTAAATTTTGAGCTAATTTACCCATGCCACCACAAAAAGTATCAGAATAACTTTCACTATCACCCATACCAAATACAGCTACGGTTTTTCCACCGAGACTAAGCCCTGAAAAATCAAAACCATCCCAATCATCTTGTAAATCACCACTTCCCCAAGTTGAAGTTCCACAAATTAATTTATCGTAAGAATTCATTTTAGCCGCATCAATATCTGAGATATTAAAAACATCGCTAATTCCAAGTTTTGAAGCAATTGTATTAGCCGCTCCTTCTGTATTTCCCATAGCACTACCATAGATTACTGCTACTGACATTATTTTCTCCTTATAATTTGATTTGATATTTTATACGGAACTAATTTTAACATAGTTTTGTTTAAATCACACAAAAAATGTTTTATTTCAATAAAATGTGTGAAATTTTTGTTACGCGGACAAACAATATAAAATTTTTCAAAATTGTTTTCTTTTATTAATGTAAGGGGTATTTTAAAAAGAACATGTAACTATCCCTAAATAATTTTAGTAAAAATACCAAATAATAGGCTTTTAAAGCATATAAAAATGACTTTTTATCTTTCCCGATCTAAAGCGTAAAATATCCCAAATATCCCAAAATGTCCCTTTTATCCCAAAAAGCAATTAAATACTGTTTAAAAGGCGGATAAATACGAGCTTTGATTTTAATTTTTATATCCCAAAAGTGTTTTTTACTCTCTAGGATAGTTACATTTTTGTTTAAAATATTCTTATGTTTTCTTGGTTATGTAACTATCCTTATAAAACACTATATAATCATAGTTTAACCATCTTTTATACAAAAATAGCATGTAACTATCTATGACTTTAAGGTTTGGAGGATAGTTACATAGAAAACTTAAATATTTTTATATAATTACACAAATATTTTATAGGAGTGTATAATGAATAAGATTGATAATATTGCAAATTTTTTAAATAAAAAATCTAAAAAATGTTTAGCTATAAATGGACCTTGGGGTGTAGGTAAAACTCATCTATGGAAACAAGTTGAAAAGAAACTTTCCAAAGTTAATAAAGATAAAAAAGTTGTTTATATAGATCTTTTTGGCAAAGAAAGTTATAAACAAATATTAGAAGAAATAGTTTTTAAAATCCATGGAAACTACAATAAAATAATGAATACTTTTTCACAAATTACAACCAAAATTGCAAAAATAAAATCTGCTGGAACAATTAACATTAACCCTGATGCTATTTTTTCCTTTTTAAAAAAGGAAGACTTTAATAATATTATTGTGTGTTTCGATAATATAGAAAGAAGATCAGATAATCTTTCTTTGAAAGAAATTTTAGGACTTGTAAATTTACTTAAAGAAGAAAAAGAATGTAATGTTGTTATGATTTTTCATAAAGGTGAATTAGAAGAACAAGACAATAATTCAGCTATAAATGATAAAGAAAAACAAGCTAAACAAGATAATAGTAAAAACTGGTATCAAACATACAAAGAAAAAATTATCGATTATGAGTTTGTCATAAATGATAATAGCAAGGTAGCTAATAGTATTATTTCTAATAAAATAGAATGTGATGAAAAAGTACAAAATATAATTTTTGAATGTTATCAACGATTCTGTAGTAATAATTTAAGACTACTCTTAAAATTTATAGAATATATAAATTATTTTAATGAAGAATGTTTCAATCAATATCATAGCGATAAGCTCTTTTATATGGTGTTAAATATTTATTATCAAGATTTATTAAAATACACAAAACAACATTATTGCATACCTATCAATGATCACGATAAAAATATCAATATTCCAATATTTCAAGAATATTTTAATAATTATTATGTTTTAAGTCAGGAAAAGTTGAGTATTTTAAAAAATAATT
The DNA here is from genome assembly GCF_011068165.1 of Campylobacter sp. CFSAN093233. Classification (NCBI taxonomy): domain Bacteria; kingdom Pseudomonadati; phylum Campylobacterota; class Epsilonproteobacteria; order Campylobacterales; family Campylobacteraceae; genus Campylobacter; species Campylobacter sp. CFSAN093233. The sequence continues at coordinate 200,464 of NZ_JAAMWY010000001.1, read as the reverse complement.
TTAAAAATAGCTTAAAAAATTATAATAGAATGTACTTTCTAGATTATCATAAGAAATACTTATATGGCAATTTAAATGATATAGATTTTGCAAAATATATAGAAGATTTGTTTCCAAAATTTAAAAATTATATATATGAAAACGGAGCTTATTATTCTATTACTTACTATCAACGCTTTTTTAAACTTTATAAAAAAATTACGAGTAAAGAATTAGATTGTAAAAAAAATATTGAAAAAAATTTTATTAAAGAATTGGTCGAATATGAATTTAATATATCAATTTTGCATGACCTGTTTCATGAAAATTTTTATAAAGAAATAAAAGACATGATAGAGAAAAATGAAGAGTATAAAAATTATTATCAAGAATTACAAAGTAAAAAACATAAAAATATAAATATTGATTCATTTTTAAATGGTCTTTCATCGGATAAAATTAGACAAACATTTAGCACTAACAATATTTGGCAATACAATCATTTTGAGATTGAAAGCATAGTAAAGTCTTTTCAAATAAATAACGATTTTTATCATGAATTTTTTATCTTTTTCTCTAGTGCAATGGATACTCAAATGCAAGAAAAATACGATCTTAAAAATAATTTATTTCAAGCTTATTCAGATTTCTTAGATTTAGAAGAAAATAAGATAAAAAAAGAAGAAATTCTTAAAATTATCAAAGAACAAAATCATGATTGTATTTTGTTAAAATTAATAACATCATAACCTTTCAAAATAAAATCTTTTTCTTGCTTTTTGAAATTTTATGTTTAAATTCTTTGAAATTAAAATCAAAGGATTTAAAATGCAAATGCAAGAAGTGATTGAAAAGTTAAAAGATATACTTGCTAGTGAAGGTAAAAGAGATTTAAAAACAAAAGATATAGCTAAAGAATTAGGTATCCACCCAGATACTTTTAACTCAATGAAGTTTAGAAACTCCATTCCCTATCCACAAATATTAAACTTTTTAAATGGGAGGAATATAAACATTAATTATTTTTTCTATGGAAGCTCTCCTAAAGATCAATTAGAATGTGAGAATAAATATAAAATTTTAAAGCTTTATAAAACAAATGCGAGTTTAGGCGGAGGTGGAATAAATGATTTAATAGATTGCTCTGAGCTTATTGTGGATGAAAAACTATTAAACTTTTTTGGTAGTAAAGAGTGTGAGTTTATCACTTGCTATGGAGAAAGCATGGAGCCATTTATAAAAGATGGAAGTATTTGTGTAATAGATAGAAATAAGGCTTTTAAAAATAAAAGCATTTGTGTGATTAATACTAGAGATGGACTTTTTATAAAACAAGTTTTAAAACAAGATGATGGAGTGATTTTACACTCTTTAAATCCTTTATATAAAGATATATTTTATAAAAATGGAGATTTTTTACTAATTGGCGTTGTAATTGGAGAACTTTCTAAGATGTAACAGCACACAATAAGCTAAGTCAAGCTAATCTCACAGAGAGTGTAAAACACAAGGTTGTTCTATCAAAAAAGGAGATAAACATGAAAGATATCAAAAATTACACTGATAAAGAATTAAAAGAAAAAATCATACAAGATTTAGAGAGTGAATTTAGGGTTTTGTACAAAAAGCTTTTAAAAGAAAAAGATTATCTTGCTAGGGATAATATATTAGAGCTTATGACTATTTATAATATGGGCATAAACTCTTATTCAATCGCTAAAAGATTTGAGATGAATGAAGATAAAAGTCTTATACAAGTTCCTTTGTTTGAAAGATATATTATAGGTAGAAAATTTGTAGTTAAATATAATGATGAAAAACAAAGATACGAATTAAAAAGTACCTTTTGTGAATTTTAAGGAGAAAAGATGAAATATCCTAATGTTTATGTGAAATTAGTTGGCGAAGATGGCAATGCTTTTAGTATTCTAGCAAGAGTAAGCAAGGCTTTAAAAAAAGCAGGTGTAAGCAAAGAAGAAATAAGTAAATTTCAAAAAGAAGCCATGAGTAGTGATTATAATCATTTATTAAATGTGGTGCAAGATTGGGTTAATACAAATTGATTTCAAAAAGATGTCAAACAACAGCACACATTCAGCCAAGCGAAGCTAATCTTGTCTTATCAAAACAAAAGGAGATAAGATGAGTAAAGTAATAGTAGATATCAAAAAAGGTTTTAGCAAGACTTTTATAAACGCAATTTGCAACCATAACAATGAACTTGTTTTAGAATATCTTAAAAATGGTATGAGTGCAACTAAAGAATGCATGGGCGAAGAACCTATGTTTTATGCAATAACTCATAATAATTTTGGAGCGATTTTGCTTTTATTAAAATACGGTGCTATTTTAGATAAAGAGTATCTAGAAGAAAGCAATAAAGATTTTAGCAAAGAAGCTCTAAAGTTTTTAAGCTCTTTACTAAAATAAAAGAGAGTATTTTTACTCTCTTAGCTTTTAAAAATTCATAATCAAAAGCTCTTTACTTTCTTTTCTTTTTAAAACATTATTATTTAAAGAATACCTTACTTTTAATTCCTTAATATTAAAATCTTTATAAAGCTCTCTTATAAGCTCACAATCATTATAAGAAAGCATAAATTTACCCTTGATATTTTTAAGCAAATTACATAAAAGTTCATGTTCTTTTAGCCCAAAACCTCCTGTGTTTTTATAATAATTCTCAGTTCCTACATAAGGTGGATCTAAATAAAATAAAGCTTCATTGTAATCATATTCTTTTAAAATATATTCAAAGCTTTTATTTTCAATACTGGCATTTTTAAGTCTTTTTGTATGTAAGCTAAAATCCCTACATAATCTCTTTGGTGCTCTTTGTTTACTCATAGCAAATTGTCCCATACTTGAACCAAAAGAAGTACTGATAAGATAAAAATAAAAAGCAGCCCTTTCTAAGTCATTTCTTGGCTTAATTTCTTTATTTTTAAGCATATGAAAGATTTTTCTACTTATTATCATAGAATTAAGCACATTTGCTAGGCTTTGGGGTTTGTTTCTTATACAAAGATGTAAATTAATAAGCTCGTCGTTAATGTCGTTAATGACTTCTATTTTTGAAGCGCTTTTTTGATAAAAAACACTTAAAGCTCCACCAAAGACTTCAATATAGCTTTTATGCTCAGGCATTAAAGCGATGATTTCTTTAGCTAAATAGTTTTTACCACCCACCCAAGCAAATGGAGCTTTTAGTGTAGTTCTTGTAGGTTTAGTAAGTGTGCTAGTTTTTAGAAATTTGTCTGTATTATTTTTCATACAAACTCCTTTCAAAATAAAATTAAAAAAGCTTTGCTTTAAAAACAAAGCTATAATGCTTTTGCTAGTTTTTAGAAAAAGGAAGGCTTTAGTCTTCCTTGCCATCACTTCTTAACAATTTTTACAATAAAATCCTTAGTATCTTTATAAATCACACTTCTTATACTTGGGTGCAAGATTTTGTTATTATCTATGGGTAAAAAAGCTCTTTGAGGAATTTTTCTTTTTCTGTTTCCCCATTGATGAACATAACCATATTTAAAGCCATTTTTAGTCTGTATATTATTAAAGACTTCTACTCCGCTTTTGGTAGGTTCGCTTTGCCAATTTAAAGCATTGCTTAAATCCCCATCTCTTTTTAAAATTCCTTTATTCTTACCATCTTTTATCTTTTGTTTTATGGTAGCTGGTTTTAAGCTTTGCCATTTTCCATTAAAAATACTGCGTTCGTTTTTAAAAGAGTCTATAATGCTATTTCTTATACTCTCTCCAGCACCCGCCATAATGCTTTGCCCGTGTTTATCCATATCTATTAATTTATCACAAGCTTTAAAAAAGTTTTCAAGCCCTTTTATTTCTATATATTCACTCATATTTTATCCATAAATTGTAGTGTTAATTTTGTTTTGTTCTTGCTTTCTTAAAGCGTCAAATACACTTTTTTGTATAGTATTTGCAAATTCTTGCATATTAAAATTGCCATCTTTAGTCGCTATGTTAAAAGTGCCATTAACACTTACATTGATATTACCATTATTAAAGCTTGGAGTATGATTTATACTTTTTGTCTCAGCTAATTCATCTTTATAAGTATTTATAGCAAAGACTTTTTCTTTGTTTTGTTCACTTTGGCTTATTTTAACTTCTTCATCATCTCCAAGCCCTACAAAATCAAGAGCATCTTTTATAAAGCCACTTATAGATGAGATCATATCTCCTACCCAAGAAAGCTTAGAAGCAAACCAATCAAATAAAGAACCAAAAATACTATAAAAGAAATCGCCAACACCTTGCCAAATAGAATTTAAAAACTCAGCTAATGGAGAAGCAACACTCATAATAATATCTTTAAAACTTGTAAATACAAGGGCACATTTATCAAATACTGCTTTAATGACATTGTATATAGGCTCCCAAACAGGTTTAAGCCATTCTATAAAAGATTTAAACCAAGACTTAACCTTATCCCAATTTGCAATAATAAGCCCAGCCACTATTGCAATGCCCCCTAAAATAAGACCAATGGGATTACTCATCATAGCCATGCTTAACACTCTAATACCAATAGCTACGGCTTTAAAAACTTTATTAAGCCCACCTAAAACAAAAGATAAGGCTTTAAGGGAGGTTGTGTAAATAGTAGTTGTGACGGTTTTTGCTTTTAAAGTAATATTAGATAATATACAAGAATTACGAAAAGCTAAAAGATGTATTCTTGTTTTAATCAAAGCACTTTTAAGTAAAATGGTGCAATCTTTAAGATAGTTTTTAGCAATAGCATAAGCTAAGACTGCAGGTTTGGCGAGCAAAAAAACTGTTGTAGCTGTAGCTACGATGGTACTAAGCACTGGAAATTTTGAAAGTAAGGTATCTACTATATCAATTACAAAGCTAAATCCTGAAGCGACTAATTTAACTACAGGGAGTAAAGCATCTGAAAATTTAATCGCCAAAGCACTTATATTATTTCCTAAAATTTTTAATATAGAAGCTGTAGTCTCACACTTATTAATAAGCTCTTTATCCATTGAACCTTTCTTCTCTTCTGAATTTGTCATCTTTAAAAGCTCTTGATAACGATCATAACCATTAACTAAAGTTGCCATGGCTCTAATCGTGCCACTATCATTGCCAAAAATATTAGTAATAACACCTATTTGAGACTCTTTATCAAGCGTTTTTATTCGTGAAAGTAAAATATTGATTGCTTCTTGCGAATTTCGATTTAAAGCTTTTTTCATAAACTCCCCGCTAAGACCTAATTGTGAAAAAGCTTCTTCTGCCTTAGCTCCTAAAGTATCAGCAGTTGAAAGTTTAGTAAACATGCTAGAAATAGCAGTCCCTGCAACTTCAGCTGGGATCTTTACTTCATCAAGCGTAGCAGCAAGAGCTGCCATGTTTTCTCTTTGAAGTCCTATAAGATTTCCCATTCCTCCAATTCTGCTCACAATATTTACTATATTTTTGGCATCACTTGAACCTTTATCAGCTAAATAGTTAATGCTATCACCTAAATCTTTAATGCCTTTAACATCGGTTTGAAGGTTTGCCATAAGACCACCTATGGCTTCTCCTGCTTCATTGGCACTCATTTCAAAAGCAACACCCATAGCAGTAGCAGTTTTACCAAACTCCAAAGCTTCTTTAGAGGCAAGACCAAGTTTTCCACCCTCTGCCACTATATTTGCAATTTCTTCTGCTGTCATAGGAAGTTTTTTGGATAAATCTAAAATATCTTGTTTTAAGCCTTCTAGTGTATGACCTTCACTAAGATCTGTTACTTTTTTTACATCAGCCATAGCACTTTCAAAATCAATACCAACTTTTATACTTTTCCCTACAATACCACCACTTATTATATTTCCTAGAGAAAAAAGCTCATCTTGCAAACCTTTTCTTTGAGCTTTTAATTCCGCTCTTAAATTGGCATTGAGTTTAAGAGTGTTTAATTCTTTTTGCAATCCACTAATGCCGAGTTTAGTTTTTGCTGCTATTTTTTCTAAATTGCTAAAATCTTTAACTACCTTGCCAACAGCACTTGCGTTTTTAATCGCTAGTCCTAAAATAACACCAATTCCAATACTTCCAGCATTTTCCATATTCAACCCTTTTTAAGCTATTGTATTTTAAAATCTTTACTATGAAAGTTTTAAAATTTATTAACGATGATATAATTTCACATATTGCCTTATTATTAACAACGCTCATACCTGCTTTTTACATAAGCTATCAAAGTGCAAGTGATGGTTTTTTTAATATAATGGCTATTTTTATTTTTTCTTATTTTGCAAGCATTATCATAACTGCTATTTTAGTGATGATTATGCCACCCATTGCTTTATTGCTTATTTTACCCACTTGGCTAATTGTAATAAGTTTAGATTTTATTCTTTTTGCTATTTTAAAAATTTATTTTTTGAAAAATAAAACAATCAAAAACTCTTAGCCTTTAAAAATTCTTTTGAAATTTCCAAAGCTTCTTCAAACTCATCTAAGCTTAAATCTAAAACTTCATTTAATCCCCAATGCAAAGTATGACTTATAAGAGCTATAGCCTCTAAGCTATAACTCCTGCTTCTACCAAAAAATCTTTAAGAGCGTCCTGTAAAGCTTTAAAATCTTTAAGATTCAAATCTTCAATTTCACTTTCTTGCTTATTGGTAAGTGCAGCTATCATACAAATAGTTTGCTCCATTTCTTTTTCACTTTTATTAGTGGCGTTTTTTAATACACGCACATTTGGCTCTCTCATTTTTAATTCTTCGCCATTTTCAAGTTTGATTATTTTTTCTTTCATTTTTCTTTCCTTTTTATCCTTCTTTATAGCGGAAGTAATTCCGCCTGAGAAGCAACTAAAGGCCTCCCCACCCATTGCTACGCAATGCCCAAAAAGCCAAACTTTAATCCTAAAATCCCAGTATTGTTAATTAAACTCCGATTAATCAGTGTTTAAAGGGTTAAATTGCTTCTTACATCACTCATCATATCCACCCCATTTATCATTAAAATAGTGTTTTTATGATCGTAGGTAATGATTGGAATGTTATTGCGGCGTTGCATGTAAAAATGAACTGCCATTTTAATTTCAGCTTCCACCTCTTTTCCACTTTCATGATCACTTTCACTTATGCTTATAAACTCTCCTAAAAACTCAGCACTAATACCATAGTTTTTTCCACCTTTGTGAACACTTTCTCTAAAAAGCAAAGGAGCTTTAATCTCGCTAAAAGTAGTATGAAAGAAAGCCGCATAAAGCACTGGATCAACAACGGCTAATTTAAAGCTAATTTCTAAAGGCTTTAAAACCCCGCTACTATAATTTGCTCCTAAAACTCCTTTGGTTTCAATCATCTCTTGTTCTATATCAGGCAATTTTAAATTTCTAACCACTCCAAGATAACCTTGACCATCTATATAAATATTACCTTCCTGTATAACTTCGCCAATTATTCTTTTCATTTTTATTTTCTCCTTTTAAAAATTTATTAACTATCCGCACTAATAGTTTTAATCAAATCACTCGCCCACTCATCAGAGTAGATAAACTCTAAAGTGATTTGTTTTACAATTGGGTTATTCATCATCTTAATATTTAAATAAAACTTCCCAGCACTCACATTGGCATCTGTGTTTCTTTCTTCATCCCAGCTTACCTCATAGCCAATTAAAACCTTAGCTCCTTTTAAATCTCTTAAAAGTTCCTCGATACTGATTTTTATAAAATATAACTGGCTTGCTTTTTTATCAATAGCCTTGAAAGCTGCTTTTTGTCCTGCTAGGGCTATGCGATCAAAAGTTCTTACACGAGCTAAATCTTGCCAGATGGTATCCTCATCACTTGTTTCCCCACCCCAAGTTCTATAACCTTCAGCTAAAATACAAGTTGAGATATGAGCATTTCTTAATCTATCCGCATCACAATCCTCACCCATAACAAAGTCAATAAAATGTTCTACTCCTGTAACTCCATTCATCACACGATTAGAATAAGAATCACTAAAGCCGTATTCTTTATCCCCATCAGTATGAGCTATAAGTCCTGCAATAAATGGGCTTTGTGGAACATAAGCGTATTTTCCTTGTGTATTTAAGATTTGTACCCAAGGCCAAGTGGCAATTAATCTTTTAGAGCTAAAAGCCTCCATTGTATTAATGGCTTCGCCAACATTTGTAGCGTAAAGATCCACAATAGCTGTGATATTCATAGAACTTGCCACACTTTCAAGCTTAGCCTTTACTCCTGCTTCATGTGAGTAATAAGGAGCAATGATAATATCAGGAGAAAAACCTGTTTTATGCTTGGCTTTTTTAAAAGCTTCTATGGCATTAACAATATTGGTTAAAGTGTTTTCACTTTCCTCGCTTTCTTCAAAAAAACTAATAATAATTACATTACTTACATTTTGCAGATTGATACATTCTAGGGTGTCAAGCAAACGAAAATCTTGCAAAGAATTATCTTTAATCAAATCAGATACAAACTCTTTTGCTTTACTTATGTTAGAAAAGGCAAAGATTGGCATAGCTTCCACGTTTTCATAACCAGCCTTTGAATAAATCATTTCTTTACTTGCACCTTTAATTGCTGCTGCAATACCAATAGGTGTATCACTTTGCACTTTTATAGGACTTGCCGCACCATTACTGATATTAAAATTAACTCCATAATTTGCTGCCATTATTTCACTCCTTATTTCTTTATATTTTTTGTATTTTTTGTTTTTTTAGGATTTAAATTAAGCTCTTTTTTCATAACAATTTGATCTTGTTTAGAAATTTCAAATAAAAAAGCATAATCTCCATAAGTATCAGAACTAGCTTCTAACTTTTCAACATTAAAATCTTCACTTTGAATTTCTTGCTCACCTATAAAAATGGATTTTTTTACTCTTACATTGGTAATTTCTGTTTGACCATAATATCCATTACCTCTAGCAAAAAGCTTATTAGGCATTGGTGTATTTTCAAGTTCTATGCTTACCTCTCTACTTCCTGAACTAGACCATAAGCAACACTCATCAGCGCCACCATTATATTTTTTAAACACATGGGCGATTTTGTGATAGGTTTCTTGATAAATACCACTTGTCTTAATCGTTCCTAAAATTTGGTTTTCTCCTGCAATAGGATTAGAATCTATAGTAAAATCGCTTCTATTAAGACCATTACCATCTTTAGTCATAGTAAATTTTGCGTTTTCATACTCATCTTGAACTTTATTTGGAGTAGCAAAACCATTTTCAAAACCAAATCTTAAATCACTCATACAACCCCCATATTGTCCACCTGTGGTAGTGTTATCAAATGTGATAATGATTTTTTCTTTAGGGATAATATCATTGCTACCATCTCCTAGTAAATCAACCCAGCTTGTAAAATCATTATCATTAGCAGTGCAAATAAATAATTGCTTTTTACTTTCTACAACCGCCCAAATTTCTCCTACTTTAGCTTGTGTATTGTAGTTAGGTGGAGTTTTTGATATTTTTATGTTTGTATTTTGAAAACCCTCATCTTTTAAAATCTCTTGAATGAGACTTTTAAGCTCCTCTTTATTAACAAGCTCTTCTTTAAAAAGTTTTAGTTTTTTATCTATAAGCTCATTAACTTTTTGAGCATTAAGCTTATCACTAACTATAGGTTCACTTGGCTCTTTTGAGCCTTGATTAATATCTGGAATAAAAGAAATTCCATAATCTTTCATTTTAACTCCTTTTTATGCTTTCACTTTGTGCGAATAAAATCCGCCCAAAGTCGCTTTTGCTAAAGCCCCCGTCCCACTGCGTGGGTAGCTCACCTTTTTTTATTTTCCTTTTATCAAGCATTTTATTGCATGATAAAGATTGCAAGAATGATAAAATACAAAGATTTTAAGTCTTGAACATCCAAGCAAAGTCATAGCTTCTTTTAATGCTAAATCAGCTGTCCTATAATCAGTTCTTGAATTTGCTTTTTCGCATAAAAAATCATGCACCACACAAGCGCTAAAATACTCACTTTTAAAAGGTGGAAACAAAGACCAAAAAAGGCGTGGGATACTTGCACCATCAGTTTTAAAGCCTTGTGGTACAATGCCTTTATAATTTGGCAAAGAAAAAGCATAATCACTAATCACTTCAAACCTGTCCTTATCGTATGGCTTTACACAAACCCTTTTTAATTCTGTTTTAGTCATTTTTCACTCTCCCAAACAATTAAATCAAGTTCTTCTTTGCTTTGTGCATTTCTAGCTTTTTCTTTTAAAGCACTTGCTTTAAAAATAGTTTCTTGCACAAAATAAGCCATGCTACTTGCAAAGAGTTTAAACTCATCTACGCTAAATCTTGTAGTTGAATTATCAAGCGCAATCCAATCAATATAAGGAATTAAATTAGGATTAACAAGAGCATTGGTTACTGCTCCATTAATTCTTAACTGATCTTCATTAGAACTTTGATAGATTTTACCTTTAAAAGAAAATCCACCATTTAGAATATTTTCTTTTTTTGCATTAATCTCGTTGATTTTTAACTCTTTTGCCTCGTTTAAAAGCTCTTCTTCGCTTTTAGGAGGATTTATTAAAGAGTTAAATTCTTCTTCGCTAATAGGTGTTAAGCCTGTTTTAATTTGCTCATCGCTCACTTCATCCTCATAAGCATAAATTTGATTATTATCGTTTTTGTCTATAAAATATTTCATTTTTTCTCCTTATTTGCTTGATGCTTATCTAAGCTCCATAAAAGATACAATGCTTTTACTTGGATACCATCCGCTGTGTTGTGGTGTATTTAATCTGTATTGCCCATTTGGTGGAATGATTCCAAAACCAAAATAAGTTCGACTTACTCCACCATTGGATAATGAAGTTTGAAACATAGAAACTGCAAATTGCTCACTACAAGAAAAACTGACATCCCCACTTGCACTAGCATTAACTTGAAATTTGGCTGCTATGGGTTTTCCTGTATTATTTGTATAAGCTACATCAAAGGCTCTTGAAACATTTTGCCAAGCTTGATTTACTCCCAATCCTCCTATTAAGCTAGGAGCTTGTTCTTTTAAGGTAGCTAAATTTACAAATTGATTGTCATTTGTAGCTTTTATAGAGCTTGTAGGTAGTTTGGTAAAGTCTTTAGCTCCTGTAATGGTTTGATTAGTAGCTAAAGTAACATATTTGGCAATTTCTGTATTAAATTTATTTTCTAAAAGATATTTAGCAAACTCATCCCATACTTTTTTAAACTCTGCATCATATTTTTGCGTTAAAGCATCAATTTTAAGATTGAGTTCCACTTTAATAGCATCCACATAATCACGACTTGCCATGATTACACTAGGATCTAGTTTTAAAATAACTTCCTCTGCATTAGAAAGCTCCATGACAATTTTTATCATAAGCTCTTTAGCGCTGCCTTCTTTTAAGATAGGTTTATAAGTGCGTGGGACATTTCCTACTGCAAGCAAATCTCCTGCTTCATCATAAATGCCTACTGCATTAACTTCAAACCCGCCCACATCGCTTGGTACATGACACATTAAATTCACATAGTTTGGATTGCTTTCATCCACGCTTTTGCTACTAATATTAGCTTCATAAACAATCTCTTCTAAGCTTTGCATTTCTTCGCTGGGCAAAATAACTTTTGAACTTAATTTAAAGCTTTTTAAATTGATACCATTTCCACTTGCTCTTGCGGCAATAAATTTAGCAATGCCAATTTTTGTTAGTATGGTATAGTATTCACTTTTTGCCATTAATACACTCCTTTAAAATCAATATTAGTTCTTGTTATTTCACACATAAAAACACCCATTGCATTTAAACTTGGTTTCTGATTGTTTTCAATTTGCGTGGTTTGAAAAGGTAAGATTTCTATAGTTTCTCCACTTATTTCTACACTAGCATTAAAACTATCATTTTTACTTTCAATCTCTATTTCAATTGCTTCTAAAACGCTTCTAACATTTTTAAAATCATAAATTAGTCTTTCTAAAGTATTAAGCGTTCTTTCATCAAAGCTAACATTAGTTGTGCTTACTTTAACTTTAAAAAAATAAGGCTTTCCACCATAATTAAACCACTCTTTAACCACTGCAGTAGGAAATACGGCTCTTAAAGCTTCTTTTATAGCCCAAGTTGTGCCGTTGTATCTATCTAAAAGTAAGGCTTTAGATATAAGCTTTCTTGCTTCTTTTGTTTCTAAACCATCTATGCTTACATCATAAGCATTAGCTAAAATTGGCAATAATCTTTCATCGCAATTTAGAGCTAGATTTGTGATACTAGCTAATTTTAAATCTTCAAATCTTGTTTTAGCACTTAAATCAATGGCTTTGCTTTGTTTTGGATGGTGGTTTAGTATTAGTGTATTCATAGCACCGCCTTTTCATAACTAAGTGAAAAGCTAAGGGTTGCAAACTCATCATCAGCTATTATTATGTTTGCTAAAGGTAAGTCTTTTAATTCTTGCTCTTCTTCATTTATGATTTTTTCTTTAATGCTTAAAATTTCACTTTTATAAACCCCATCTTGATGTAAGCATTTATAAATAAATCCCAGTGCTAAATCCACGCTTAAATCAAAATCACTTTGTAAGGCATTGATTTTTTCACTAATTTCATTAGCACGGCTTAATTCTAAAAGTAAAAGTTTGGCATCTACGATAAACTCTCTTTTTTTAGCCAATTCTACATTTACTTCATCAGTTAAAGGTCTTCGCTCATCCGCACTTAAATACTCTTTAACCACATCAACGCTTAATTCATCTTCACTTTTAATGATAACTCTTACTTTTCCTGCTCCATTGTTTAAAGCTTTTATGGAAGCTACTTTTGCACTTGCGCTTAAAGCGTGATAGATATAGCCTTTTTCACTTCCTGCGGTTGAAAAACGATGTACACTCATTACAGCCCTTTCTCTTAAGGCTTCATCGCTTTCCTCACTGGCTCCACCACTAAAATATTCAAGTTGTTTAATCTTAGCCACAAAAGGCAGTGGGGTTTGTAAAAACTCGGTTTTACTTTCTTTGCTTTGAATAAATTCATCAAGTTCTAAAATACCTTGTGCTTTACTTTGCCCTTTTTTAATCACCACTTCTTCTTTTAAAGTGGCAAGGTCTGCTTTTTCATTGGAAAAAATCGCACCTTTTGGGATAATGACATCATAAGTAAGCAAAGTATTTAATTCAAACTCTACTTTGGCTGTGGGCTTAACCCCTTTTAATCTTTCAATCAAATAGCCATTAGCTACTACATTATCTAAATCACTTCCCTTTGCATAATGAAGATATGTTGCTTTTATACTCTCATTAATTCTTGCTCTAATTATCATTTCTCTATAAGCTAAAGCTTCTAAAATGGCTTTAAAAGGATCAGATTCTAAAAGCTCTACATTATCTTTTAAAAAGCTTTTAAAAAGTTCTTCATAGGCTTTTAAAAGCTTCTCATAGTCTTGCTCTTCTATGATTTGTGGATAAGGGATATCCTTTAAAAAGCTTTGTTTAAAATAACTATCATTTGCACTTAAAAGCTCACTCATTTGCCTAGCTCCATGGTTAAATCCCCATAATTTTCAAAAAGCAAGGTAATGCTTAATTTATTGTCTTTACACTCATTAAGTCTCACACCTTTTAGCTTTACTCTTTTTTCCCACTTTGAAATTGCTTCTGCAGTGTATCTAGTAAGCTTTATCTTAAAATCATCATCGATTTTTCTATCTATGAGTGTATAAAGTAAAGAACCATACTCTGGTCTCATTACTCTTGAGCCTAAAGGAGTGATTAAAATGTCTTTGATACTTTCTTCGATGCTTACCATGTAATTCATTTTAAACCTTTGTAAAATTCAAAAATGTTTTCTAACATTTGAGAAAAACCTAAAAACATAAAAGCTATAAAAAAGCCTATAAAAATGCTTTTGATAAAAAAGTTTAGGTTTAAAAAAGCATAAAATGCCCCCATGCAAAAGAGCATAAAAAAGACTAATGAAAATAAAAGCAAAAATAATTCTTTCATAGTTTTTCCTATCTTGGCGAAGCTGTGGCACCACAAGTACAAGAATGGGTATGATTTGTTAAATCACCTTTGCTATCGCTTATATTTCCACTAACTTGTAAATTGCCTATTAAGTTTAAATTTCCTTTTATGCTAAAAGTACCACTTGCCCCACCTTCGCCACTTGTAGAAATTGCTCCTGCAATTTGAGTATTACCATTTAAATTAATACTTGGAGCGTTAAGCGTTATGGTATTAGCGTTTGTAGTATGATTTTTAGTATTTAAGGTGTTGTTTTGGTTATGGGTGGTTTTATCTACACAAGTGATATTTATATCTTTAACCACATCAAGTTTTAAAGTGCTACTCTTGGAGTTGTATTCTAAATGCGTTCCATCTTCAAAATTTATATTAAAAGTATTTTCATCTGTGTTTTTTGCTCTATGTTTTTCTTGGTAAAGCCCACGCAAAATAACTCCACTATTTAAATCCCCACGCACAGGTATGACTAATACTTGCTCTCCTATTCTTAAAGGAGAAAAGCTCACTGCATAAGAATTAGCTAGACTTTGAAAAACACTTAAAAAATCCGTTACCATATCTCCAATAGCAACCTTAGCTTTATTGTCTTTAATGTCGCAAATGATGCCAAGTTCGTTCATTATAGTTTTTCCATTTTTTTATTAATTAACTTTTCTACAAGTTGCTCAATTTTAAGCAATGCATCTGTCCCCATATAAGCTGCAAAACCACCCACTGCAACGCTAAGCTTTATGCCAAAATTAAGATAATTTACAATTTCAAAAACCAGATATGCTACAAACATAGAACCTAGCATACCTTTTAAAAAGAGTGTAAATTTACCTTTTAAATTAAGAGCTTTGCTTAATTTATTTTTTGTTACAATTCCTACAAGTCCAGCTATAAAGCTTACTATCATTAAAACCATATATACAAATATATCTTCTAATTTCATTGCTAGTTCCTTGTAAAAATTTCAAATAAATATAATAAAGCTAATGCAAAAGTTGAAAACAAAAGAGCTATAAGAAGATCTTTTGCAATGCTTTTTTGATTTATCATTTTATTATTTTCTTTCATCTTTCTCTCCTGTGCAAAGCTTGGCTATATTTTCAACTTCTAAGTAATATTTAGAGATTTCTTTAGCACTTTCTAAGTCTTTTTTGTCTAAAGGCTTTAAAGGAAGTTTTAAAGGGCATTTAATAGGAACTTTAACTTCTTTGATTTCAGTTTTAATCAAAATATCTTTAGAAGCACAAGCGCTTAAAAAAACAAAAGGTATAATTAATAGGAAAATTCTCATTTTATCATTCACTTTTTTGCTCCTAAAATATTAAATAATTCTTTATAAGCTTTAAGTTCACTCTGGCAGCTTTTATCTTTAATAAAAACCTTATCCACTTTTAAAACTTCTTTTAAAGTCTCTTTGGGCTTTAAATCAAGTTTTAATTTATCAATAGCTTTATTTTGCTGGGCTAATTTATCTTTAAAAACATTGATTTCATTGCTAAAATGCAAAGCTTTAAGTTTTAGATTTTCATTTTCTAAAGCTAAAGCATTGTTTTTTAAATATAAAAAACCACAAAGAGCAATTAGAACAAAAAAAGCTATTTTTGAAGGACTTAAAAACCTTGATAAAATAAAACTAAACACAATCTTTTCCTTATGGATAAGTCCATCTTGCTTTTTTGCCTCTAGTGTCTAAATGTACAAACCCAGCATAAGGATCATTAAAATTATGCTTTATGGCAATTCCCAAGCTCCTTTCGCCATAGGTGTTTAAAACATATTGATGAACTTCTTCTGTTTTAACTCCTTTAACCACAAAGTCTGCTGCACTTCCTATAGTGTGTTGGCTTTTAGGGGCTCCACCAACCTCTGCATTATGCTCTTTGCAGCGATATCCACTATTTATAATAATAGGAGCATTGTAATGTTCTCTGATTTCACAAAGAATGTCTATAAGCTCATCACTTGGCACATTTTGAGGCAATTCGCATTTGCCGCATTTACATTTAAATTCGCTTTCTTTAAAATAAGGGTTATTTTTCATTTTCACTCCTTTAAAATGTCGTAAGTTTAGTTAAAAAGCTGACCCAAAAACTAGAAAAATTTTGTGCTAAAACTCTTTGAAAAAATAATTTGCTTGATTAAAAAAAGAACTCATTTTAAAATTGCCGCTAATTTTTAAAGGATGAAAAATGCTTAAAAGTTTTGAAAATGAGCTTTTAGAACTATTAAAAGATTTTAAAGTAAGAATGTATTTAGGCGAGTTTGAAGACACCCAAAACATAGCAAGTTGTATTAATAATTTAGATGCTTCGCTTTTGCTTGATTTTGAAGGAGAAAGTTATAAAGATTTAGAAAATAAAGTGGGAACTTGGAAACTTTATATTTTAACCCATACAAAATCAAAAGCTCCTAAACACAGAATTGATGCTAAGCATAAATTATTTGATGCAATAGAAGCTGTTGATAAAGTGCTTTTAAATGCAGAACCTAGCAATGGTTTTAGAATAGAGCTTAAAGATCTTAAAAAGGTTTACGAAGGAATAAGCGATCATGGCTATTTAAGCATTTATGCAAGAACTTTGCAAAGTAGCTTTTTACCAAAAGATGATTTTTTAAGGATTTAAAATGCTTTTTATCAATAAAGAAAATTTAGTCGAAGTTAGCAATGATAAGCCCATAAAAGTGGCAATTAAGGGTGAGTGGAAAGGGCATAATAATGGCAGGTTTAAGGTTGATGATAAAGATTTAAACTCAATGATTGATAATTTTAATCAAAAAAAGATTGATTTGGTTATTGACTATGAGCATCAAAGCTTAAAAAATGAAAAAGCACCTGCTGCAGGTTGGATTAAAGAGCTTTATTTGGAAAATGATGCCTTAATGGCTAAGGCTGAGTTTAACGAAGAGGCTAAAAAATATATAGCAAATAAGCAATACCGCTATTTATCCCCTGTGTTTGAATTTAATTCAAAAGACAATAAAAGTGGAGAACTAGTAAGAGCTAAGCTTCACTCAGTCGCACTAACTAATACGCCATTTATTGATGAGCTAGGCGAACTCATTGCTAACAAAAATAATATTCATCAAAACAAAGGAGAGAAAATGGATGAAAAAATCAAAGAGCTAGAATCTCAGATTATAGCTTTAAAAAATGACAATAGCTCACTCGCTTTACAAAATGAAGCTTTAAAAAAACAAAACGAAGAAAGCGTTAAAAACTTAGCAAGCTCTTTAGTTGATAATGCTTTAAATAGCGGAAAAATTGCTAATTCCCAAAAAGAATGGGCGCTAATGTATGCTTGTAAGGATTTAGAAGGCTTTAAAAGCTTTTTAGATACCAAGAATGATCAAGTGCAAGTTCCAAAAAATAATGTTTTTGCAAATAAAAACACAGCAAAAACTAATGAGTTTGATGTTGTGAAAATGATGTTAGGGGATTAAAAATGGCTAAAGCTAAAAAAGAAACCCAAAACCTAGAAAATGAAGACTTGGAAACTGGAGACTTACCTAAAGCTTTGTCTTTAGAAGATGAGAACCTAGCTAATGAAGAAGCTGTGAGTGAAAATGAAACCGCTAAGGAATTTATAAATGAAGAAGGAGAAGAAATGCCATCAAAGGTCACACCAAAAAGCTTAAGCAATGATCCTTTAATTGCTATGCCAAAAAGCCTTGAAAGTTTTATCAATAAAGATTTGTTTTCAATTAATGCGAAAATAGATCTTGAAACTAATGAAAGCTTAGCTCTTGGAACGCTTTTAATCAGCGAAGATTTTGGAGAAAGCTTTAAAAAATGTCCAAATGAAGATATTAGTGCAAAAGAAAATGTTAAATTAGCAATGCTTAAAGATCACGCTCTTAGTTCTGGAGTTTATGGGGTTTTATTAGCAGGAGAAATCAATTTAAAAGGCGTTCATGTAAGTGCGGTTAAAAAGGCTTTTATGCAAAATTTAATTATTAATACTAAGGAGTAAAAATGGATTTAGAGCAACTTTTGGAACTTTTTTCAAGTACAAAAATAACTGAAGTTATTAATCAAACCAAAGCTTCACCTCGCTTTGTAAGTGATACTTTTTTTAAGGATAAAATCCCAAGTTTAGAGAGCACCGTAAGGGTTGAAATTATAAAAGGTGCTGGAATTGTTTTAAATAGCATTTCAGATAATGGGGAACATTCTTTAGAAAATACTAAAGACGCTTATATTTTAAATATACCTTTACCACGCTTTGCATTAGCAAAAAGAATCAGTGCGAGTGAGATTAATTCTTTAAGGTCTTTAGCATTGCAAGAAGCTCAGGCTAAAAGCTTAAGTGGAGCTCTTGGGGTTTTGGTTAAAGAAATGAAAGAAAGCTTTAACACTACGCTTGAATATATGGCAAATGGTGCTTTATTTGGCAAGATTTTAGATGGCAAAGGAAATGTGCTTTTTGATTTTGGAAGTGCAAGTAAGAAAGCTATTAGTGTTAAAAAAGATGGGAGTGTGACTTTAGCCAGCGTTTGTGATGCGATTGATTCAGCAATTATTAATGAATTTGGAACAAGTGCTGATTATGAAGTGCTTTGTGGAAATGAACTTTTTGCGGCTATTTCTAACTTGGCATTAAGTGAAGATCTTTATAAAAATCATCTTGCAAGTAGGGATGAGAAAGATAAGTCCTTAATTTTATATGGCACCAAATATCGCCGTTATAGTGCAAAATATAAAAATACAAATGGAAAAAGCGTTGAATTTTTAAAAGGCACTGAGGGTATGGTTGTGCCAAAGGATAATTCTAATCGCATTTATTATACAAGAGCAAATCATACTGATGCTTTAGGAAAAGCACCAAGTTTAATGTTTGTTTCTAAGCCTGAGATTTTACCTCGTGGGGCTGGAATTGAAATTGTAGGCGAAATGAGAGCCATGCCAGTTTGCACCAGACCAAATGGACTTATTAAGCTTGTTTTAGAGTAAAACGCACAATTTTAGCTTTAAAGGTAAAAAATGCTTTTAAAGCTAAAAAGATATTAGAAAAAGATTTTAAACGATTTTAACCATATTTTAACCACATTAAAAAAGGTTTTTTTAAATGAATTATCAAGACATTTTAGAAGAAAAGCTTATCACAGAAACTAAAACGCATTTTTTTATGATAGATGAAAAGGATTTAATCAAAGAATTAAGCGTTCATGCCATAGCAGAGCTTAGCGATTTAAATGCTGATGGGGTTTGTGATAAAGAAGTGATTGATGATGCTATTAATGATGCACAAAGTTATATTGCAAGTTTTATAAAGATACCTAAAAACCCAACTCCTCTTTTAAAAGATATCTGTGTAAAGCTTACAATTATGGAATTAAAACGCCGAAATGATTTTCCAAAAGAAAGCTTAGAAGAGATTAGAGAGTGGGCTAATGATTTACTTTTAAAAATGGCAAATAAAAAAATTCCAACTGAAATCAACGAAGATAACTTTATCCTACAAAACAAAGTTAGAGCGTTTAAAATTAAAAGAAAAAGAATGGATTTAAGGAGATTAAATGGCTAAAAATTTAACTTCCACCACAAAGCCTAAGATGGCAAAGGTCGGGTGTGGCCTTCAGGTGGGTGCAGAGAGTGAAACTCCTGCTCGTAAGGATAAATTTACTTCATCCGCGAAGTCTCAAAACAACTTAAAAGATTTAGCAAAAGAACTTTATATTGCAGGTTTTGATATATTTAAAATTGCAAAAATTTTAAACCGCAATGAAAAAACGATTAGAAATTACAAAGCCAAAGATGGCGATTGGGATAAGCAAAAAGCTAATCTTTTAACTTCAAAAATAAAAGATAAAGAAAGTGCCTCATTATATGAAAGTTTTACCGAGCAAATGTTTTGTGCGATTGAAAATATAAATACTGATGAAAAAATGAATGCAGAAAAGAAAACTGAAGCCATTGCAAGGATAGGCGATAGCTTTTCAAAAATGAGAAAGGTTGCAAGATTAGAAGATCCAAGCAGCTATCGTTTAAATGTTGCTAAAAAAGTGGTTGAAATTATCATAAGTCATTTAAAAAATGATAAAGATTGCGTAGCAAAACTTGTATCACTTTTAGAAAGTGGAGTGATAGAAAAAGAAATTTTAGCAATGGATATTTAATGCTTTTTTCCAAAGAAGAACTCGATGAGTTTTTAATCTCAAACGAACAAAAGCACGAAAACACTCCAAATGAACTAAAAGGTGCTATGCAAAGAAAAGACTTTTTAGAATGGATGGATGAGCTAAAAAATGAATTAAAAACTCAATTTTTGCATGAAAGCCATTTAGATCCTACTTTAAAAGAAGAAAGAATTAAAAGAGCGAGTGTGGATTTTGATTATTTTGCAAGAACTTATTTTCCGCATTATTTTACCATTAAAGGAGAATGTGGCTTACATTTGCGCTTAAATGAAGTTTTTACAAAAATCGCACTTAAAAAAGAAAGCAAAGGTGAAAAACACGCCATAGCTGCACCAAGAGCTCATGGTAAATCCACCTACACTTCACAACTCTTTCCTTTATGGTGCTTAGTTTTTAATTATAAAAGCTTTATAGTAGAGATTTCAGATGCGGTCGAACTTATGGAAGGAATGCTTGAAGCTATTAAAGCAGAGCTTGAAGATAATCCGCATTTAAAGCTTGATTTTCCCGAAGTAGTAGGAATTGGCAAGACTTGGCGCGTAGGAGAGTTTGTAAGCAATAATGGCGTAAAGATTAAAGCCTTTGGCAGTGGAAAAAGACTTCGTGGGGTTAGATATGGGGTTAAAAGACCTGATTTAGTTATTTTAGATGATTTAGAAAACGACACTAATGTCAGAAGTAAAGATCAAAGGGATAAATTAGAAGATTGGGTGGATGAAGCGGTTTTAAACTTAGGGAGTGCGGATGGAAGTTTAGATGTGCTTTATATTGGAACCATTTTACATAATGATAGCGTGTTATCTAGAAAATTAAAGCTTGGTTTTTGGAATCCTAAAGTCTTCCGTTCCATCGAAGAGTTTCCACAAAGGCTTGATTTATGGGATGAATACGCCACGCTTTATAGAAATACTGATTTTAATACCGCTCATCAATTTTATTTAAAAAATAAAGTTTTAATGGATAAAGGGGCAAAAGTTCTTTGGGATGAAGCTAAAAGCTTAGAAGATTTAATGAAGTTAAGAGCTGAAAATCTAAAAGCTTTCAATAAAGAGCAACTCAATAATCCAAGAAGTGAAAATCAAATCTTTAGTCTTGATGGTATTAATTTTTATGATGATTTACCACCCATTAATCAGTATTATATGTATATTGACCCAGCAGGAGAAAAAGCAAAAAGTGACTTTACTGCGATTACCATTATTGGCAAAGGTGCAAAGGGTTTTTATGTAGCAGAAAGCATCGTAAAAATCTTAAAAGCACAAAGCATTATAAAAACCATTTTTAATCTTCAAAAGAATTATAAATGTCGCTTGATTGAAATTGAAACTAATGGCGGTCAATTTTTCTTAAAAAAATGGTTACAAGAAAAAAGCTTAGAAAGTGGAGTTTTTTTGCCTTTGCGTGGCAAAAACAATAGCGTTAGCAAGTTTGAACGCATTGAGAGTTTAAGCCTTGCTTTTGAAAATGAAGAGCTTTTTTTACATAAAAGCCAAACTATGCTTATAAATCAACTTTTAGAATTTCCAGAAGGGAAAAATGATGATGCACCTGATAGCTTAGCAGGAGCATTTTTATTAGCAAGAACTAAAAGTAGCATTAAAAGAAGAAAGCATCATTTTAACTCTGTTTCAAGAATAAGGCGTTTTTAAAGGAAAAATATGAAAAAAGAAATCAAATCCAAAAGAGAAGTGATATTAAAAAACAATAGTCTTATAAACACTCTTATAAACTCAAGCTATTTAAATGTGCTTAAAATCAGCGAGAACGATCAAAAAATGATTTTTAAAGATCTAAGCTTTACTCAAGCTCATCAATCACGAAGGAGTGTGATTTTAGCAAAAGAGCTTCAAATCGTTTGTGAAAACGAAAAAATAAAAGAAAGCTTTGAGTATCTTTTCAATCCTGATTTATTAAGTCAAATCTTAGAAACCTATCTTTATGGGCTTAATGTATTTGAAGTTAATTACAAGTTAAAAGATGGTTTTTACTATCCAATCTTAAAACAAAGAGATTTTAGAAATTTTGGCTTTAATGAAAATGATGAGTTAGTTTATAATGGCAATGGTTGCGAAGAAATTGTGGAAGATAAAAAAGCAATTTATGGACTTTTTGGCTCTAATTTTTTATTTAAAAATGGCGATGCCTTATTAACAAAGCTTTATTTTCCAGTAAAGCTTAAAAATGCAAGCTTAAAGTTTTGGATGGAGTTTTTAGAAAGATTTGGTTCTCCTTGGGCAGTTGCAAAAACAGATAGCGATCCTGATGCACTAGCTTCTGAAATTCATCAAATGTTAAATGGCGATAGTGCGGTTATCGATAAGGAAGAAGAACTTGATTTAATCCAACCAAAGGCTAAGGCAAATTATAATGAAATAATAGATTACTTAGATAATCAAATAAGAAGCGTGGTTTTAGGAGCTAATTTAAGTTCTCAAGTAAGCGGAGGTTCTTTAGCAGCGGCTGAGTCACATAATCAAATAAGAAAAGATTTAGCCGCCCAAGATGGACAAATAGTTCTTTTTATTTTAAATCGTGCCATTAAGTTTTTCAAAGAAATCAATCATTTTAAAGATGAACTCTATGTGCAGTTTTTTAGCGAAGCAGAACCAAAAAGTGAGCTTTGCGAAAGGGATTTAAAACTTTTTAACATGGGCTTTTGCTTTGATGAAGAATACATTAAAAGCACTTATAATGTAGAGGGTGAGCTTATAAGAGAGACTTTAGAAAAAAAAGACTTTAAAGATTTAGAAAATGATAAAAAAGTCTTTGAAAACAAAGTAAAGTTAGAGAGCTTTGAAGAAGATTTTATTGACAAAGGATTAGAACAAAAAGAATACTTAAAAGTCGATGAGAGCATGTCAAAGTTTTTTCAAGAGCAATTTGAAAGCATTGTAAAAGATTGTAAAGATTTTAACGAGGCACTCAATAAACTTAAAGAAAATTTTTCTAGTTTAGAGCAAAGCGAGTTTGAAAAACATCTTTTTATAGCTTTAAATAATTCGAGTATTTTAGGATACTTGGAGGATTAAAATGACGGGTGCAAAAATAGGATTTTTTTCAGAACCTACTAAAGCTGTTGATTTTTTAAAAAATAAAAAGCCAGAGCTTAGTTTTGATTATGATGAACTTTCATATTCAACCCATAAAAAAGTCTTTACTATTGCTAAGCTTATGGATGAAAGCTTGCTAAAAGATATGCAAGATACTTTAGTAAATGCTATTAAAAATGGGGATAAATTTAGCACTTGGAGTAAGATTGCAGAGGAGAAATTAAAAGCTAAGGGTTGGTGGGGTTCAAAGGAAGTCATAAACCCTAAAACAGGAGAAGTTAAAAAAACTCATTTTAATAGTGCAAGATTAAAAAAAATCTTTGAGGAAAACTCAAGAAAAGCTAAAGCTAAAGCTATCTATGAAAATCAAATGAAAAGCACTAAACCTTATTTTAAATACTGCACCCAAAAAGATTCTTTGGTTAGGGACAAACACAGAGCCTTTGATGGCATAGTTTTACATAAAGATGATCCTTTTTGGGATAGTCATTATCCGCATGTAACTATGCATGATTATGGTTGTAGGTGTTATGTTTTAGAAGTAGGTGAAAGTGAAGTTAAAGGCCTAAAAATACCACCATCAAATGCCAAAGAAAGCGAATTTAATGGCTTTAATGATGAAGAGCTTTTAGATGAGCTTTATAAACAAAAAAACACTGAAGTCATTCAAAACTTTATAAAGCTTGATATGTTAAGTGCAGCGGCTAAAAAAACAAAAGAAGTTAAAAGCTTCACTCATCAAAAAGAACTGTACACTTGGCAAAAAAGCTTAGATGATATGGTGGATGAAGTATTAATCAAAGATAATCAAAAATATCCTATCAATTTCATACAAGTAGGTAAAATGGATAAAAGCACCAAAGAGTTTTTAGAAAAATTAAATAAAAAAGACTTAGAAGACTTATACTTTACACTGAGCAAAAACAATCTTTTACACGCAAGCCCTAAAAGAAAGGCAAGTTATAATCAGGCTTTAAGCGCGGATGAAATCAAGCAAATTGTTAAAGTTTTAGATGAAGCAAAAGAAGTTTATTGGGATAATGCAAATAATTCTTTATTGTATTTCTTTGAAGATAAAAAAGATGCTAGTCGTATCAATAAAATTGTAATTACCCCTGATTATAAGCTAAAGAAGTTTGGTAAAACCAATGCAATAGTTACATTAGGAAAAGTAGAAGCGATTAATAAAGATAATAAGACATATATTAAGATCAGATAAGGCGGTGAGACTTGCACTCACAATACATACCCCAATTAATTGGACTATCCTACTACTACATTTTAGGTATCAACCTTATCTAATTAAGATAATTTTAGCTTGATGAAACTAAAAAGGAGTTTAAATGGTTTTAGCTTTAGGAGAATTTGAGTTTAAAGCTTTAAATTTTGATAATTTAGAAAGAAGCTTAGAATATAACATACAAAGTCAAAATAGGCTTAATAATCATAATGCTTTATTTGCAAGTTCTAAAGAAAGCGAAAAGATTAAAATACAAGGCAAAACTTTACCTTTAAAAGGGGATAGAAATACTTATTTGGATAAGCTTGAGAATATGGCAAAAGAACAAAGATCTTTTATCTTAACAGGAGCTAATGGAAAGTATTATGGTAAATTTGTGATTTTATCCTTAAATGAAAACAGAAGTGCATTTGTAGATGGAAGTGGCTTTGTAGCACAAAGCTTTAGCATGGATTTAGAAAGGGATTTTGATGAGTAAGATTTACATAGCTAAAAACAACGAGAGGCTTGATAGTATAGTCTATAAGCATTATGGGACACTTTTGTATTTTAATCAAGTTTTATTAGCCAATCCAAGATTAGAGCCTCTTTTAAAAACAGGGGATAAAGTGATTTTACCTAGTATTGAAATCAAAGAAAGCAAGGAAAAGGCTTTATGGTAAGAAAACCTAAGTTTAAACTTATTGCCAAAGGTGAGGATATCACAGAAAAACTTTCTAAAAATCTTATTAGTATTAGTTATGAAGATAAAGAAAAAGCTGAAAGTGATGAGATAAGTTTAAGTGTTTTTGGGCTTTATTCCAAGCCACTTTTTGGGGATAGTTTAGAGCTTTGGCTTGGCTTTGAAAAGCTTTATAAATGTGGAAGCTTTAGTGTGAATGTAGTGAGTAAAAACTATACTTCAAATACTACTGAAGTTAGAGCAAGTGCTATTAATTTTAGTGGAAAAGGCAGCGTTAATATAAAAGAGAAAAAGACAAGAAGCTTTGAAAACACTACTCTTTTTACCATAGCAAGAAAAATCGCAAATGAAAACAATCTAAAAATCAAAACAAGTGGAGAGGATCAAAATATAGTAAGTATTTTACAAAATAATCAAAGTAATTTAGAATTCTTATATAGTATATGCTTTGATTATGGTTTTATTTGCTGTGTAAAAGAAAATACTTTAATCATTACTCCAAAAGATGGTAAGATTGGCGATAATGCTGCTAATATCACAAGCAAGAATGAAAATTTACCCTTATTTGAAATAGCTTTAAAAGAATGTATTTCATTAGAAATTTCAGAAAGTGCTAGAAATGAATATAGTGCCGTAATAGCAGAATGGCAAGATATAAATGAGGCAAAGATAAAAAGCATAAAAGTAGGAAGTGGGGAGAATATATATAAAATGCAAATCTCACAACCAAAAAATGATAATGAAGCTTTTAAAAAAGCACAAGCAAAACTCAATGAGCTTCAAAAAGGTGGATTAAATGGAAGATGTGAGCTTATTGGGCGTGAAATAAGAGCAGGTGGAAAACTTAAGATTAAAGATATTAATATGGATCATTATGAATTTAGTATTAAAAGCGTGAGTCATAGTTTTAATGACCAAGCTTATATAATTAGCGTGGAGTTTGAGAGCTAAAACAAACTTGGTTCTAAATTTTCTCTCAATTCTTTAGTGATTAAATACACCGCATTTAAACTTAAATCGTATTTTTTAGCACATTCCACACTTGCATTTTTAGTGCTTATTCCCTGTTTTATGAGTGTTTTAAAATCCTGTTTTAATTCTTCATCTCTAAGTAAGGTTTTATAGCTTGGTATGTAAATATTTGCACCGCCAAATTCTTTTAAGATTTCTCGTTTGTCGTTATTTTTCACAAAATCAATAAAATATTCAAAGTATTCGTTATTGCTAAGCAATGCTAGTCCTATTTGAGTGTTTTTGCAAATTATAGCAAAAAAGCTAAATTTTATTTAGTAGGGTATAATTTTAAAAAATAAAAAGGAGAATAAATGAAAAAAATAATAAGCGTTTTAATACTTGCTTTAAGCTTATTAAATGCTAAAAGTTTTGAAGAAAGCAAAAAAGAATTAGTAAAATTTTATAATGATCTAGGGAGCTCTTACTGGTATGATTTTTATTGTCAAGCACCTTTTAAGGTTAATAAAAAAGGAAAATATATTAGTTTTGAAGTGATTAAAAGTGATTTATATGCTCCTAGAAACGAATACACCAAAAAAGGAAAAATTAACCAAAGAATCAAACGCATAGAATGGGAGCATATTATGCCCGCCCAAAACTTTGGAAAGCATTTACCTTGCTGGAAAGAAGGTGGCAGAAAAGCTTGTAAAAATGATCCAACTTTTGCAAAAATGGAAGCCGATAAACAAAACCTAGTTCCAGCCATAGGAGAGATAAATGGGGATAGAAGCAATTTTAGATATGCTGAGGCTCCTACTAATTTAAAATATACTCAATATGGAAATTGTAAGGTTTATACTGATTTTAAAGCAAAAAGATTTTATCCTGCAAATTATTCTAAAGGCTGGATTGCAAGAAGCTATTTATATATGAGCAAAACTTATAATATCAGATTATCCGACCAAGAAAGAAAACTTATGGAGGCTTGGGATAAACAATACCCTATAGATGAGAAAGAAAAAAGAATTAGAGAATTACTCTAATTCTTTGCAAACTTTAGCCACAATTTCATCTATATCAATAACCAAGCTTTTATCTTCTTCCTCAAAACTCTCATCAATTCTTTCTCTAATTACGCAAATCACATTAAGTAAAATCCCAAAATCTTTATCAGTTTTAATCTGATGAGTGATTCCATTATGCATTATTTCAAGGCTTGTTCTTTTTGCGGCAAAGGCAATTTGTGAGTGTTTTTCTATGCCTAAGGTTAAAAAAAACTCTGCATCGTAAGAATGTATTTCTAAAATCATTTTAATCTCCTTTTGTTTTGATGAGACAACATTAGCTTCGTTTGGCTTAATGTGTGCTGTTGTTTTCTAAATTTTTAAGCCCTAAGATGATTTTATTAGCATCTTCAACGCTTAAATACCAAAGATGCAAAGGTCGTTTTTTAATAATATTATTAATAAACTCTCTTAAAGCCCACTGAGTAGGATTTTTAGCATTTTTACTCCAAATGGCTTGTATCATATTAAGTTGCTTTTTTGTCGCTCTTCCACTTTTAGCGTTTTCTTTTTTAAAATACCTTGCTTTTTTAGTATTTTGCTTTTTAAAAAACTTTTCATCATAACCCAAAGTTATAGCAAAGTCCCTAAGCTCTTCTATGCTTAAATCTTTACTTGAAGCTTTGCCATATCTTTCATTTAATACCCAGCGATAGCTTTCATCATCGCTTAAATTGGCATCTTTTCTTAAAGTATGGATGATTTTAATTAAGTGCTTTTTTAAAGTGTTTTGAGTATTCATTTTTTAGCCTTTAAAATTTGCTCTAGTTTTGAAGTGAATTTATCAATATTTGCATTATAAAGCTTATCTTGATTTTTTTTGTATTCTAAATAGTTTTGCTCGTAATCTTTATTTATTTTAGTTTGGCTAGGAATTTGAGTTTTAATAACAGGACTTATTTCAATTTTATTATCAAAAATGATTTTATCTTGGTTTTTAAACATATATTCAACTAGCTTATTATAAAACTCTCCTACATTCAGTGGTTTTCTTTGCTCATCACAAAGCTCTTTATTAGCATTAATAAAATAAAGATTATCCCCGCAATCAACATGCTTTAAAACAGGCTTTCCTAACTCATCATAAACAATGTTACCATCATAATATCTAAGTACAAAAGAATATGAGAAATCTCCTTTTTTTGTTTGAAAAATAAAACGATTTGAAAATGAAATGAAAAGCCATTCTAAAAAAGACTCTATATTTTTGTACCTTAAGTTTAAATCAAGCTCTGCAAAGGCGCACACAAGAGAAAGTTTTTCATAGCTTGTACCAACAAATTGCTTTTTTAACATGGTTAAATCATAGTATTTTTTAAAGCCTAATATATCTTTTGGTGTTTTGGCTTTAAAATAAAGTTTTTCTATAACCACTGCTTGAACTTCACTAATACCAAAAAGCTCTTTTAGCACCTCTTTTGCATTATCCATTAAAACTCCTCTTCTAGCCAAGAAGCTAAAGCTTTTTGCTTATCTTTGTTTTTGTATTTGTTTGCTAACTTTGGAAGCCAAGTTGAATTAAGTGCTCTTTTCCAGCATTTTAAAGGCTTTTTATTAGCCATGAGCCATCTTCCATCGTCTTGCTTATAGTAATTTATAAAGCTATCTGCTATAAAATAAGGGATAGAGCAAGAGTTTTTAGCATTAAACTCATCAATGGCTTTAATTAAATCTTCTTTGCTTGGAGGGTTAAATTTCATAACTCATCCCCAAATAAGCTTAATTCTTTGTCGTTGCTGTCTTTATTGTCAGCTTTTAAACTTTTCCAAACAAAAGTGCGACCATTCTCTCCGCCAAGCTCACTTTCCCAAAAAACACCTTTAAATTTCTCTAAAGTATTCCTTGAAAAATTATCACTCCTACTGACATCAAGAGCCGATAAAATCTCACTTGTGCTTAGGCTTTTTTCGTTTAAAAGCTTTAAAACTTTATCTATAAAAGCTTCTTCTTTATCGCTGATTTTAGCGTTTTGCAAGTCGGTGTTTTTAATATTTAGAGTTTTTGTATTGATAAAAAAGGCTTGATCTTTAATTCCTGCTCTTTCTTTTTGCACACTAAGCAATACTTCAAAGCCTTGTTCTAAGTTAGCCACTTTTTGTAAAAAATACATGCAATCACTTGAGTTTCTAATATGATTTGAACCTTTAAAGGCTCTGCCATCTTTTGTAGAATGGTGTAAAGCCATAATGGTTGCCCCACATTCTCTTAAATTCATGAGTAAAGACATTAAAGACATCATTTTAGTATCATTATCAATATCTGCAAAATTGCGTAAAGAATCAAGTACAAATAAAACCCCTTCATAGCTTCCTGCTACGCCTTTGCCTTCAATCATTTCTAAAAGCCCATAAGCTGAAGTTTTTAAGCTTGATCTGTGAATATAAGTGAATTTGCTTTCATTTAAAATAAGTTCACCAAAACCTCTTTCATTTAAAACATTTAAAGGATTATCCATGTCAACATAAACGATGCTTTTAACCCTTACATCTTTGCAAAGTGTTTTAGAAATGGCGGCACTTAAATAACTTTTTCCACTGCCGCCATTTGCATAAATAATAGTTATTGCTTTTTTAACTAAAAAATCAGGGATTAAAAACTCTAATTTCTCGTTTAAATCTTTATTTTTTAACTTAAACTCATTTAAAAAATCCAAATTCATCTTTTTTCCTTGCTAAAACTTAATCAAGCCCATTAAATCAATGGACTTTGTTAAATTTTTTGGCTTTTTTAACATATTTCATTTTTATGTTAAAATTTTTAATATTTTTTAACATTTCAAATAAGACTTTTATTCTTTTTTTTGGTACTGATTCTGCCAGTTTTTCTAAAGAACTCTTCTTGCTCATTATCATCTAAATTATTAAAAAGTTCTATGATTTCATAGAGATTAACATATTCTAAATCAGTCACATCTATCTTTGCGTTTACATACATTTTTAATCCTTTTGTTTTATTTAAGTTTTAAAAACTTAATCAAATCCGCCTTAGCGGACTTGTTAAATTTTTCTCTTTCTAAGCCTAATTTTTTGTTTTGCACCCATTTTCTTTTTTCTTTTAAAGCTTTGTTTTTTTAGTTTAGGCTTATTTTTAAAATCAAGTTCTAAAAAGCCATTAAAATGAGCGGTTTTTGTTTTAAAAACACTATTTAAAAGTTTAAAAGCCGCTAAGGAAAGCTCTCTCATTTTTCAATCTCCAAGCTTTCAATCTTTGGCTCTATTCTAAAATTATCCTTTACAACTCTTTTAAGTCCAAGCTTTACTAAAGTAGTATCATCAAGCTCTACAATGGCATCTTTATTAAGCTCTTCTTTGTAAATGATGCATTCATTAAGGTTGTAACTTTTAAAGGCTTTGATTAAGTTTTCTAGTTTTTCTTTCACACGTGGTAAAGATACACTTTTACTTAAGCGATAGCCAATCTTGCCAAAGGTAAATTCTTTAGATCTTTTTTCGGCAAATTCATGCTTGTTATTTTCACAAAAAGTAGTGATACATTGCTCTATGTATCCAAGCTCATCACTTAAAACCTTAATCTCTCCTGCACGAGCTTCTTTAATCTCATTGCAAGCTAAAGTTACTTCTCCATTAATCTTTTCTATTTTTACACTAAGTTCTGCCACTTTTTTAAGTGCTAAATTAACATCTTCAAAACTATTTATTTGCATTTAAATCTCCTTTAATTTATATTTTTTAATTTGATAATCCCAAAGAATTACGCCATATCTTAAAAGCACTGCGTGTTTAGTTCTTTTCTTGATTATCCTTAAGCCCTTATTGTAAGGGCAACTCCAAAACTAGCTCTTTAATGCCAAGCTTTTTAGCTAATGCTAATTCTTCTTGCATTCCCTTAGAATACTTAGCATCTTTATGATTGCTCATATAAATATAATCACTTGCTTTTAAAAGCTCTAATCCCATTTGTAAAGCTTTGTCTCTGTGTTTGTTTTCATCCAAATAACTAAATTGTAGTATGGGTGAAACAGGCACAAAACCTTCACATTCACGCATAATTTTTAAGCATTCTTGCTGAGCTATGCTAATAGCTTGTGCTTTTCTTTGACTTTCTCTTACTACTAAAGCTTTATAAGGAGAGGCTACATAAACTAATGCCATTGTTAATCCTTTCTAATAAATTTAAGTTTTAAAAAACTTAATCAAAGTGCTTTAATTTAAGCACTTTTGTTAAGCTTTTTACCCAAATGAAAACGAATGATTTTTTTTGCAATATAATCAGGATAAATTCCTTTTAAAACATCTACAAACACTCCACTTTCTTTATAAATAATGCTTACACCCTTTATCTCAAAAAGCGAAGCACTATAATCAGCTTTCTCACCTTTAATCATTGGTATCATTTTTTCTCTCCTTGTATTAAGTTTTCTTTCTTTGCTTTTTCTTTTTTGATTAAGTCAATCGTTTCAAAGATAGCCATCCACTTGTCTTTATTTTTAGGACTCTTTAACTTTCTAAGAGCTTCAGTATAGATTTGATGAACGCGTGTCACGCTAAGATTAAGTTCTTTAGCTATCTCTTCAAAACTCATTTTTAGCCCAGCATTAAAAATGATGCGGCAGCTTCTATGTGTTTAAGCTCAACCGCTTTTCCATCTGCAAATTCACAAGCTCTTTTTAAAAGCTTCTCACTTTTTCTAAAGTTGCCACGAGCGAGGTTAAAAACTAAATCAATAGCCTTTTTCTCCTCCACATCAAAATGATTACAAAGTGTTTTTAAGTCTTCATCTTTTAAACCTTCTTTGTTTTGGTAGCAAAGTCCTTTTAATTCCCATTTTGCACCAATTCTAGAGCTTAGTTGTCCGTACTCGTTGTAATCATTTCTGCCAATGCCTGTAAGATTGTTTTTAAGTTTTCTAGTACCTACTAAGATTAAAGCAGTATTTGAAAAATCATATATGCGTCTTAAGCACTCCAAAGCACGAAACGGCAAATGCTCACTCTCATCTATAATTAAAACCTTTGAAGTTCTTGCTAACTCGCTAGCAATGCCTCTAATCTTATCATCCAAAGAACCTTTAAAACACACATTGAGTTTATTTTCAAGCCCCACCAAAAGCATTCTTTTGCTTGTCTCAGTTGTTGCTTCAAAAAGCACCACTCTTGTTCCATTTTTAGCGGCATATTCTTTAATGGCTCTGCTTTTTCCAGTCCCCGCTTCGCCAATGATTACTCCCATTTCGCGATTGCTCATGGCACTTTCAATGGTTACATTAATCGCCTTTGCATCTTTAGTGGCAATAAAAGGTGTTTGAAGCTCTTTCACGCTTTTTTCTTCCACAAAGCTTTTAATGTATTTTTCAAGTAAAGGCTCTACTTTTGAAGCGTATTTATAGCTACTTCCTTCTTTCATATAGCCCA
This sequence comes from Campylobacter sp. CFSAN093233, assembly GCF_011068165.1. Classification (NCBI taxonomy): domain Bacteria; kingdom Pseudomonadati; phylum Campylobacterota; class Epsilonproteobacteria; order Campylobacterales; family Campylobacteraceae; genus Campylobacter; species Campylobacter sp. CFSAN093233. The sequence goes on along the minus strand of NZ_JAAMWY010000001.1, from coordinate 167,989 downwards.
CCATATAGCTTTTATTAATCCCTAAACGATCGGAGAGATTGTTTTGAGAGATGTTTTGGGTGCTTAAAAACTTTTTAGTAAGTTCTACTAATTGCATTTTTTATCCTTTTGTTTTTTTATGAGTAAAAACTCTTTAAAATTTGAATTAATCAAGCTTTAAACAATTTTTAACCAGCAAAATATTTCTTTTCGACAAAAGCTTCCATGTCAAACTCGCTTTCATCGTTATTTATTTCTTTTTTAGCATTTAAAATAAGCTCATCCGCATTAGCATTGTTTTTAATCTCTTCTAATTCTCTTTGAGTTTTTAAGGCTTCTTTTGCAAGGGATTTTTGATGCACCTCTTTAGCTTCTACGAGTGAGTTTTCAAAAGCACTTTGTAAATCTTGTAAGTCTTGTTTAATATTAAGTTTAGTAAAGGCGGCAATCTCATCTTTTTTAAGCACTTCTTTAATCGCTTTAACTTCACTTTCATAACCTTTTTTAAGCATTTTATAGCTTTCTTTGCTAAGCTTAGCTATACTTTCATCAAGAGCTAGACAAAGAAAGTTTCCGCTTAAATCATAAATGAAAAGTTCTTTAATATTATCGATATTTTGCACACATTTAATTTTTGTGCCAACACTTGGCATTAAAGCACTTTTATAAACTCTACTTTCAAAGTTAATGCCTTTTTTGCCCACGACCCTAAGTTCTTTATTTCCAGCATTAAACAAAAATTCTTCATAAGATATTTTTACAATAGCTCTATCGCACGAGTTCCAAAGCTCAAGTGGAGTTTTAACGCCTTTTTTGCGGCGAACTTTACTCATGTTCCACTTGATCACTTCAGCTTCTAAAAACTCACAAGCTTCGCTAAAGGTAAGAAGTAATTTTTGATTAGTTTTTTTAGCAAAGCCGTATTCATCTTTAGCTTTTCTTTCTTTCTTGGGAGTTTTTTGCTCTATCATTTCTCTTTTAGCTAAGCTATTTCCAATATGTCCATGCATTTTAGAAATTCCTGCATGTTGAAGTGTCCCAAAGCGTCTTTCAACTAAAGCTTTTTGTTCTCCTGCATAAGCAATAGCTGCATCATAGGTAATATTAAGCCCATCAAGCAAGCTTTGAAAATCTTTAGAAAGATAATCTTTTCCATTATCCCCTTTAATCATATCAGGCTTACCAAACTTATCTATGGCTTTCCATAAAAGTCTAGTTAGGCTTAAAGAGTTTGATTTTCCTACCAAAGTAGCTACTCCCATACCGCTAAAGACATCAACGACACTTAAGATATGAGGGCGGAAAGGCTCTAAGGTTTCATTATCTCTTACTATAACATCAGCTGGGGAACTATCGATTTGCCAACACATGTTTTTCATGTCATATAGCTCTCTTTGATTTCCTTGTGCAGGGAGAAACTTAGATTTTGCACGATCTAAGCCTTGAGTGATAATACAATGTTCTAATGGTTTATCTTTATAGTAGTTTTTAATGAAATTTTGTAAGGTTTTTACACTAAAAAGCGGTTTTACCTCTCCTAAATCAAAACCTATAAAATCATAATTTTCTTTAGTGGCTGCTTCTTTATGGATTTGCCACCAAAGCTCAGTGAAATTAAATCCACCTGCTCCAAAGGTGCGATACTCTCTTAAGGCATATTCTTGCATCCAAGCACTAAGTTTAGTTTTATCTTTGCGGTGAAGTCCGCGAGTGTCGATAAGACCTAGAATGCCATTTTCTTTATATGCTTTGCGAATTCTAAAAATTTCTATTTTAGAAATACCACATATCTCTAAAGCTCTTTTTTGTTTTAAACCACCTTCAATATATTTTTCTACTTGCTTTAAAGCCTTAAGCTTTTCTCTAGCATTGTTTTTAATCTCATCGCTTAAATTTTCAAATTTTAAATTTAAAACAGCCAAATCATCATTCATTTTTGACTCTGTTAAATTTAAATTACTGGTTTTTAAACTATTATTTGCAGTTTTTAAATTATCGGTAGTAATAATTTCACTCAATTTAACTTTTTGCATTTTTTCATCATAAATTAAAGTATTTTTACTGATTAATTGCTTATTAAAGGCAGTTAAAAGCCCATCTTTACTTATTTTAAATAGTAGTTTTTTACCACCCCTGCCGCCTTTTTCATTATCCACTTTTAGCCACTCGTATTTATTTGAGTTTCTACTTACTGCAAGCCTCAAAGCTCCTGTACTTACACTAAAAGCTTGTGCTGCTTCTTTGGTTTCTAAGAAATAAATCACACACAAACCTCAGGAAGTTTATCAATAATTTTAAGTTCTAAGAGTTTTTCAAATACGGCTTTAGTATTAGCTTTTGCTTTATATTTTTCAGAATAAAGTCCATTCACTACGCGAAATAAGCTCATATAATGAAGATTATGTTTTTGGGCAAATTTTTTAAGATTAATACCGTTATCTTCAAAGTATTGTTTTAACAAAATATCTCCTTTAATTTGTAATTTTTATTTCAAATTGATATTTTTTAAGATACAATTTGTAAATAATTTTTCAAATTATAAGACAAAATGCGAATTAAGTCAAGTTATTTTATCGCATTTTGTGAATTTTTTAATAAAAAAGGTTCATAATGTATAAAACAACAGACATTTTGAATAGAGTTTATGCTATTTTAAATATTACCGACGACAAGGAATTTTGTGGAATTTATGAGATAAAACCCAATACATTAAGTACTTGGAGAACTAGAAATACCATCCCTTATGAGTTATTATTGAAAATATCAAAAGAACAAAATATATCGCTTGACAGCATCTTTTTTGGCAAAATGCGAATTAATGATGACAATTTGCAATTAAGATACTATACGGATGTTGCTGCCGCTGCTGGATATGGTGCAATAAATAGCAAATTGGAATATACGGAAATAGTAATAAGCAAAAAATTTGCTTGCGAGGCATTGGGATTGCCGCCTTTAACAAGGCTTGATATTATTAAAGTTATAGGGGATAGTATGGAGCCTTTTATTCATAATGGAGATGTTATAGCTGTTGATGTTAGTAAAAATAAACTCGAGCTTGTAAAAAATGGAGATATCGTGGTTATTAATCTTGATGGTGAAATTTACTGCAAAAAGCTCCTCAAGCAACCTTTTGTAAATGAAATTGTATTGAGCTCTATGAATTCTTTTTATAAGGACATTGTTGTTAATATAGATCAAATTAGCTGTGCTGAAATTATAGGCGTTGTTTGTAAAGCAATTTCAATTAAAACTTTTGAAAATGCTATTATAAAATATGAATGATGCTATATTTTATTATTGCAATATTAATTATAATAATTGCTTTATTTATTTATTCTGGTTTTAAAACGGAATCGAAATTAAAAAAAATAGCAGATGGTGTTCTTACTAAACAAGATTTAAAAGAGATAGAAGTAATATCTAAATATTATGAAATTTCTTTAATAGAAGCAGCAAAAATTCATTATGGTAAAGCTATTATTACAGAAGAAATGATCGAAAGATTAGAAAGACCCTATCGAGAATTATATGAACAATATAAAAAACTTTCTATAAATGAGCAAGGAAAATTTTTGCACAATTTGCTTTTAAATAATCAAGATGAATATGCAGAAGCAATAAGATTTATTCAAATTGCAGAAGAAAGCGTTAATATAGCTTTAAAATCAAAAAATAAAGATATTGCAGAAAGCAGAAGAAAACTTGCATTAGAAATAGAACAAAAAATACAGAAAGGATATCCTAAAGCCTATGGCTTAATTATAGATATAATTCAGCTTTTGGAAGATAATTATGATGTAAATCTTTTTGATAATCAATGCATTAAGTATTATGAAGAAGCTCAAAAGTTAAAAACCATTAAATCCAAGCAAAAAAGAATTGATTATATAAATGATTTAATAAAAGAAGCTGAAATAAATCCTAAAATCGATGAGAAATTTGTTAATTTTTGGAAAAATAAAGTAAAAGAAATACAATAATTACATTTTAAGTTTAAGGTTTGTAGAAAAATAAAATGCAACCAAAAAGTATCATTTTATTTTTCTATGGTTACATTTTATTTTTCCGCCGACAATTAAATTCAATAATTCATGAATTTCATTTTCAATTTTTAAATTATATGTATTAATCTCTTTGCAAAGTGGTAAAATTGCAAATTTCTTATCTATTATAATAAGATCACCATCTTGATCTATATTTTTTTCATTATTTTGAAAAGAAATCTTATCATAAACATAAGAGCTAAATAAAATTTGCACATCAAAACAAATGCCATAAAGATAAATTCTTAAAAGTCTTAAAAAATCGACATTCTTAGATATTTTAGTATTAAAAATCAAGCTTTTTCTTTTTTGAAAGTAAAAAGCGTATGCATTAAGCTTGATATTTATATTTTGAATCTTACCAAATGAAACATGCATTATATCATGTAAAAAATTTCCAAATATCATTTTTAAACTCTTGGTATTTTTTGCATATGAAAGAGGAATTTTTAGAGCGCTATCAACGCTCGCATTATATTGAGTTAAAAAAGTCAACATAAGCTCTTGATTGTTTAAATAGCGATAAATTTGCGGTATAAATTCTCGCTTATCATCAAATCCAAATAACATCTTTAACCTTTATAGCAAGAAAATTCTTTATTAAGATTAAAAATTTTACAATATTCACAATACACACAACTTACACTTCTTTTTGCACAAACTAATGGAATTTTACGCTTTTTAGCTTCATTTTTGATTTTTTTCATAGTATTATGATTTAAAAAGCTTGTTAACATTACTATACATTCTGTATCACAAGGAATCGGCTTGCGATTAACTCTATTTTCATTACGCGCATCCCAGTGTTCTATTTTTTTAGCACCTAAATCATGTAAAACAGCTCTAATAGGAGTGATTTCATCTGCACCAATAACCAAAACTGACATAAATTCTCCTTTGTGATTTTTAAAATATATTTTGATAATTATTATTATAATATAAAAAAACTAAATTTATTTTGAAATTTATTATCAATAAAATGCAATTATTCAGTTAATTTTAATTTTTAATAGATATAATTTACTAATTGATAAAATTTATTATTTTAGGAGAAAACAATGAAAAAATTGACTAACGATTTTGGAAACATTATAGCCGATAACCAAAATTCATTAAGTGCAGGCGCAAAAGGACCTTTGCTTATGCAAGATTATCTTTTGCTTGAAAAACTTGCTCATCAAAATAGAGAAAGAATTCCAGAAAGAACCGTTCATGCCAAGGGAAGTGGGGCTTATGGAGAAATAAAAATCACCGCTGATTTATCTGCTTATACTAAGGCAAAAATATTTCAAAAAGGAGAAATAACTCCTCTTTTCCTACGCTTTTCTACTGTTGCAGGTGAAGCAGGTGCAGCAGATGCTGAGCGTGATGTACGTGGATTTGCCATTAAATTTTACACCAAAGAAGGAAACTGGGATTTAGTAGGAAATAATACTCCAACTTTTTTTATCCGTGATGCGTATAAATTTCCTGATTTCATTCATACTCAAAAAAGAGATCCAAGAACTCATCTAAGAAGTAATAATGCTGCTTGGGATTTTTGGAGTTTATGTCCTGAAAGTTTACATCAAGTAACCATTCTTATGAGCGATAGAGGAATTCCTGCAAGTTATCGTCATATGCATGGATTTGGAAGCCATACTTATAGTTTTATTAATGATAAAAATGAAAGATTTTGGGTGAAATTCCATTTTAAAACCCAACAAGGGATTAAAAATCTTACCAACCAAGAAGCTGCCGAGCTTATAGCAAAAGATAGAGAAAGTCATCAAAGAGATCTCTATAATGCTATAGAAAATAAAGATTTTCCAAAATGGAAAGTTCAAGTTCAAATTCTTGCTGAAAAAGATATAGAAAAACTTGGATTTAATCCTTTTGATTTAACAAAAATTTGGCCTCATAGTCTTGTGCCTTTGATGGATATAGGCGAAATGATTCTAAACAAAAATCCTCAAAATTATTTTAATGAAGTTGAACAAGCTGCCTTTAGTCCAAGCAATATCGTTCCTGGAATTGGCTTTAGCCCTGATAAAATGTTGCAAGCTAGAATTTTTTCATATCCTGATGCACAAAGATATAGAATAGGAACTAATTATCATCTTTTGCCCGTAAATCGTGCAAAAAGCGAAGTGAATACTTACAATGTCGCTGGTGCTATGAATTTTGATAGTTATAAAAATGATGCAGCTTATTATGAACCAAACAGCTATGATAATAGCCCAAAAGAAGACAAAAGCTATCTTGAACCTGATTTAGTCTTAGAAGGCGTAGCACAAAGATATGCTCCACTAGATAATGACTTTTATACTCAACCAAGAGCTTTATTTAATCTTATGAATGATGATCAAAAAACTCAACTTTTTCATAATATCGCCGCTTCTATGGAGGGAGTTGATGAAAAAATTATCACTAGAGCTTTAGAACATTTTGAAAAAATTTCACCTGATTATGCAAAAGGAATTAAAAAAGCTTTAGAAAAATAATTTTTACTTGCCACTTTTGGTGGCAAACTAAAGATTATAATAATTAAGGAAAAACAATGACAACTCTTAGTTTAGAAGAAGAAAAAAGATTTGAAGAGCTTTGCAAAATGGCTTTTAATTTTGCAAGAAATAATGAATGTGAAAATCTTAAAATCATGATAGAAGCAGGTTTAAATGTAAATTTAAAAACTCATAAAGGCGATAGCTTGCTTATGCTTGCAGCTTATAATAATTCTTATGAAAGCGCTAAAATGCTTTTAGAAAAAGGTGCAAAAGTAGATGAAAAAAACGATCGTGGACAAACCCCATTAGCGGGAGTTTGTTTTAAAGGATACTTACCTATGTGTGAACTTTTAGTTAAATATGGAGCAAATATTGATGAAAACAATGGTTTAGGAATGACACCTTATACTTTTGCTATTATGTTTGGACGCAAAGATGTGGCAGAATTTTTACTCAAAAAATCTAAAAATAATTTTTTAAAGAAAATAAGCCTAAAAATACTAAAATTTATCAAAAAATTTTAGTTATTTTTTAAATTTCTTCAGATACCTATAGACACTAGGTTCTGAAATTTTTAAAAATTTTGCTACGATAGGAACCGCCCCTTTTATATTAAAAATACCTTTTTCATATAGCTTTTCAGCAATTTCTTCTTTTTGAGTAATACTTAATTGATAATCAGAATTTAAATAACTAGAATCTACGCTTTGAACTAAAATATCCTCTATCGAGTGACTTAATGTTTCTATACTTGAATCATTTTGAGAAAAACTAATATTTCCTAAAATATCACCCATATCTCCAATTTTTTCTAAATCAATCATCTTGCATATTAAATCTCTCATAATGCTAGTATCATGATTGATACACAAAATACCTACTAATTTGTCATGATTTTTAATAAAAAAAGTAGATCCTCTAATTAATTTTGATTTTCCAACAAGAGCCTTATAATCACATAAAAAATCTTTTTCTAAATATTTTTTATTTTGCATAAGCTCACTTGCAAAAACAGTCAAGGGAGAATCTAAACTTCTCCCACTAATGTGATTGTTAGCAATTGCTGCAATATAGGCCCCATCTTCAGTAATTACATGGAAAACTATCTCATATTGCTCACCTAAAACTTCTCCTAAAAAATATGTCAACTTTATAAATTGTTGTTTTTGTCCCTCATCCATAAAACTGCCTTCAATAAAAAATTAATATAATATTAAATTCTACTCTTTATACTTTAAAACATTTCTTAAAAATAAAATTTTATTATTATGATAATAAACTATTGACAAATTATTATTGTAGTGATAAAATGCATTCTGCTTAATCTATATTTAACAAAGGAGAATTCATGTCAAACTATCCAAAGGCCATTGGTCCATACTCAGCTTACAGAGAAGTAAATGGACTTTTATTTATATCAGGACAACTTCCTATCAACCCTGATTCAGGCGAAATAGAAAGCCATGATATCAAAGAACAAACCAAACAATCTTTGAAAAATATCGGTGCTATCTTAGAAGAAAATGGTATCAGTTATGATAAAGTGGTTAAAACCACTTGCTTTTTAGCTGATATTAATGATTTTGTAGCATTTAATGAAATTTATGCTGAATTTTTTAAAGCTCCTTATCCAGCAAGAAGTGCTTTTGCAGTAAAAGATCTACCAAAAAAAGCTAAAGTAGAGATAGAGATCATCGCTCAAAAAGGATAAAATATGCTAGGTATTGTTTTTTCTTTATTTAGTGTTTTTTTACTTGTTTTTATGCTTTATAAAAAAATCAATGCTCACATGGCACTGCTTTTAAGTGGTTTGCTTTTACTTTCCTTAGCTGCTATTTTTGGACTTTCTCCACACATTGTTACCAAAGATTCTTTAAATCTAGGTTTTTTTGATATTTTTCAAGTTTTTAATCAAACCATGTCAAGTACATTAGCAGAGCTTGGACTTACACTTATGACTATAGCAGGTTTTTCTGCTTATATGGATCATGTAGGGGCTTCTTATGCACTTTTTAAAGTTTTTGAAAAACCTTTAAAAGCCGTAAAATCTCCTTATGTTTTACTCATAGTTGCTTATTTTATCGTGCAATTTTTAGTTCTTTTCATCCCTTCTCACGCAGGCTTGGCACTTTTACTTATGGTTACTATGTATCCTATACTTGTACGCTCTGGTGTTTCAAAACTTTCTGCCTTAAGTGTGATTGCTATTTGTCAATATATCGATCATGGACCTGGAAGTGGAAATGTGATCATGGCCTCAGAAAAAGCTGAAGTTGATCCTGCAATTTATTTTGTTCATTATCAACTCCCTACAACCTTGCCTATCATTATAGCTGTAAGTATTGCAATATATCTTTGCAATAAATTTTTTGACAAAAAAGATAATTTTGTCTTCAATGCGCAAGAAATTGAAAAAAGAACTAAATGAAAATGAAGGTAAAGAAAAAGAACTTAAAAAGCCTCCTAGAATTTATGCGATTTTACCTATAATTCCTTTGGTTTTAATCCTAGGATTTAGTTCCGTGCTTGATAGCATCTTGGTTTTAATGGGAATAAGTAGCGCTGAAGAAGTTAAAGCAGCTGCTAGCACTGCAATTAAAATGAATGTTCCAGTAGCAATGGTGATTTCAACTTTTGTGGCTATTATTTTTGAAATGATACGCTATAAAAGTATAGTAGAAACTCTTAATTCTATGATGATTTTCTTTAAAGGAATGGGACATTTATTTGTTATCACAGTTTCACTCATCGTTTGTGGTCAAGTATTTGCAAGTGGTCTTTTATCTGTAGGTTTTGTAGATACTTTAATAGAATTTTGCAAAAATGCAGGATTTGGAGTTTTGGCTATTATTATCGCTGTTTCAATCTTACTTGCGGTTTGTGCTTTCTTAATGGGTTCAGGAAATGCGGCATTTTTTAGCTTTGCCCCACTTATCCCAAATATAGCAAAACACTTTGGAGTTGAAACTATCACTATGATAGCACCGATTCAAATCATGACGGGCTTTGGAAGATGTGTTAGTCCTATTGCACTAGCGATCTTAGCTATCTCAGCTATTGCAAGAGTAAGTCCTTTTGCCGTGGTTAAAAGAACAGCTATTCCTATGCTTGTAGCGGCTATTGTAAATGTTATTATGACTTATATCTATCTTTAAAAAGGAGAAAAAATGAACTCAAAAACTAAACTTATTCATTGTGGCAGAGGCGATCAAGGCGCTGAAGTAAGATCAGTCAATCCTACACTTATGCGTGCATCAACCATACTTTTTAAAGATCACGCAACTTGGCAAAAATACAGAGGATTAAGAAAAACAGATCGTGTTTTAAGTTATGGAGCTAGAGGAACAACAACCAATTTTGAACTTGAAAAACTTATTTGCACTCTAGAGGGTGGTTATAGAGCACAACTTTTCCCAACAGGACTTGCAGCATTAGCTATGGTGCTTTTAAACTATGCAAGCAAAGATACACATTTTTTAATCACTGATGCAATTTATGGGCCTGTAAGAACGATTTGCGAATTATTTTTAGAAAAAATGGGCATTGAAATTGATTTTTTAAAAGCTGATGCAAGTGATGTAGAAGAAAAAAATCAAACCTAATACCAAGCTTATCCTATGTGAAAGTCCAGGTTCTATACTTTATGAAATCATAGATTTACCAAAACTTTGCAAAATTGCCCATGCGCATAATATCCCTGTAGCTATTGACAATACTTATTCTAGTGGATATTTTCTAAATCCTTTAGAACTTGGAGTGGATATTTCAGTTATCGCCGCTACAAAATATCTTAGCGGACACTCTGATGTAACCATGGGTATAGTAGTAATCAACGAAAAAGAATGGAAAAATTTTGACAAACTTCCAGAAGCTTTAGGCTTTACAACAAGTCCTGATGATGCTTACTTAGTACTTCGTGGTATGAGAACACTAGATGTAAGAATGAAAGCCCATGAAAAAAGTGCTGATGAAATTGTAGAGTTTTTACAAAGTAGAAAAGAAATTAAAACAATTTTCTATCCAAAACTCAAATCCCACTCAAATCATGAAATTTTCATGCGTGATCATAAAGGTGCAAATGGTATGATTACCATAGAATTTGCAGAAGGTTATAACAAAGAGGATGCTATTAAATTTGTAGATAAACTAGAATACTTTTCAATTGGTGCTAGCTGGGGTGGATATGAAAGCTTGGCCACCGTAACTACTCCACCTAGAACTGCAACAGACCTAAGTGCAAGAGGACCATTTGTAAGATTTCATATAGGTCTTGAAGATACTAAAGATTTAATTGCTGATTTAACACAAGCTTTTGATAGTATTAAAAAATAAGGAGATAAGATGACAGGAATTAGCGTATTTGATCATAGATTACTAGCAGACTCATGGAGCACGCAGGAAATGCGTGCTATTTTTTGCGAACAAAACCGCATACAAAAATGGCTCGATGTTGAAGCAGCTTTAGCAAAAGCACAAGCAAAACTTAAAATTATCCCTAAAAAAGCAGCTGATGAGATCGCAAAAAAAGCTCATTATAAATTTATGGATATGGACTTTATCTTTGCTGAATTTAAAAAGACCAAACACCCTTTAGTTCCTACTGTAAGAGGATTAGAAAAAGCTTGCGATAATAATTTAGGCGAATATGTACATTTTGGAGTAACCACTCAAGATATCATCGATACAGGACTGGTTTTACAATTTAAAGAAGCAATGACTCTTGTAAAAAGCGAATTAAAAGCTATCGCAAAAGCCTTAGCGAAACTAGCTAAAACCCATAAAAACACTGCTATGATGGGAAGAACTTTAGCACTTCAGGCTTTGCCTATTACTTTTGGACATAAAGTGGCTATTTGGTTAAGCGAACTTGAGCGTCATTTTGAAAGAATACTTGAACTTGAAAAAAGACTTTATGTAGGCAGTATAGTAGGCGCTGTAGGAACTAAAGCAAGTTTAAGTGATGAGTGCAATGAAGTAGAAAAACTCACTTTAGAAAATTTAGGACTTGATGTGCCTAATATTTCTTGGCAGAGCGCACGTGATCGCTTTATAGAACTTGGTTTTGTACTAGGCAATATCAACGCAACTTTTAACAAAATCGCTCATGAAATTTTAATCCTTTCACATAATGAAATTGATGAAGTTGCTGAACCTTTTGGCAAAGGACAAGTAGGATCAAGCACTATGCCACACAAAAGAAATCCTGCAGTAAGCGAAAATGCAGTTACAGTAAGCAATGCCTTTAAGGCAAATTTAGCCATTTTAAGCGATATTGAAAGACATGAACATGAAAGAGATGGTCAAGTTTGGAAAATGGAATGGAAGCTTTTACCTGAAATGTTTTTAATGCTTTCTGTGGTTTTAGCAAATATGAAATTCGCTCTTAGTGATTTAGAAGTAAAAAAGACAAAATGCTTAAAAATTTAAATACTCTTAATGGTTTTGTTTTAGCAGAGCGTGTTATGTTTGCATTAAGCGATCATTATGGAAAACAACATGCCCATGAAATTGTTTATGAAAATGCTATGCTAGGTATAGAAAAACAAAAAACTTTTAAAGAAGTTTTACTTGCAGATAAAAGAGTATCTAAGGTATTGAAAGAAAAAGAAATTGATGCTTTACTTGATGCAACAACCTATGTAGGATATGCACCAAAACTTGTAGATGAATTTTTAGCAAAAATCAAAAATAGCGCTATCTTAAAATAGGAAAAATCATGTTCTATAGTGAAATTTTAGCGGATTTTATTTTCAATCTTAAATATGAAAATATCCCTAATACAGTTGTTCAAAGGGCTAAAGAACTTATGCTTGATAGCCTTGGAACAGCTATAGCAGCAAGCAAAGAAGAATGTGTTTTAAATGCTTTTAAAGCTTTTGAAAATTTAAGCACAGAAAAAAATACTCCTATTTGGGTAAATGATCAAAAATTAGATCCTATATACGCAGCCATGCTAGATAGCATTGCTTCTCATGCGTTAGATTTTGACGATACGCATACAGAAGCGATTTTGCATGCAAGTGCGATTTTAACTCCACTTTGTTTAAGTTATGGATTTCATGTTAGTAAAGATGCAAAAAAAATCATCAAAGCTTTTATAATAGACTGGGAAATTGCAGCTAGAGTAGGCATTGCAAGTAAAGGCACTTTTCATAAGCGCGGTTTTCATACTACTGCTATTGCAGGAATTTTTGGAAGCGTGAGTGCAAGTGCAATCTTGCTGGATCTTAACAAAGAACAAATCATCAATGCTTTAGGACTTGCAGGAAGTTTTGCAAGTAGGGTTAATGAGTTTTTATCCAATGGATCTAATTCAAAAGTTTTACATATTGCCAATGCTATTAAAAACGGCATTATGGTAGCTCATTTTGCTAAAAACAATATGAGTGGACCTTTGAGTATTTTTGAAGGTAGGGATAATATCTTTAAATGTTTTGGTATAGAAGAAGAATGCGATAAAACAGAACTTAGCAAAGCCTTAGGTGAAATTTGGCAAACCATGCAAGTTTCAATCAAGCCTTATCCAAGTTGTCATTTTGCTCATGGGCTTATTGATTGTGCTATTGCTTTAAAAAATGATGGTTTAAAAGCTGATGAAATTAAAAGTATTCATTGCTTTGTAGATGAAGTTCCTATTTCTTTTATCTGCGATCCTTTGGAAGCAAAATACACTCCAAATAGTGCTTATGAAGCTAAATTTTCCATGCCTTTTTTAATGGCTCTAGGATTCTTTGATGGTAAAATCACTCTTGAATCTTATGAAAATTTAAAGCGTGAAGAAGTACTAGAATTTGCTAAAAAAATCAGTTACAAAAAAAGGAAATCTCAAGGCTTTCCAAAATATTTTCCAGGGCATTTAGAAGCCAGTTTGCAAGATGGACGCATAATCCAAAAAGATGTTTTTATCAATAAAGGTAATTTTGATAATCCACTAAGTTTTGAAGAATTAAAAGCTAAATTTTTAGCCAATGCACAAATTTACCTTGATAATACTAAAGCTAACAAAATTCTAGATCAAATCATCAATCTAGAAAATTTAAACCACTTTTCTTTTTAAATATTTATCCTTCTTTTTACAAGAAGGATAATTTCATTACACTTTTTTATTATAATATTTATTATTAATTTAGGAATTACAATGACTTTAAACGAGTTAAAAGATGGACAAAAAGCTATTATTGTCAATTTAAACGCTCACAAAGAACTCAAAAATAGACTTTTAAGCTTTGGATTTATTAAAAATAAAAACTTGAAAAAAATTCACTCCTCTTTAAAAAATGCCACCATAATGGTAGAACTTGATACAAGTTGTGTTATCCTAAGATCTGATGAAGCTAAAACCATAGAAGTGAATCTTATATGAAAAAAATCAAAATAGCCCTTGTAGGTCAGCCTAATGTAGGCAAAAGTCTTCTTATTAATGCGCTTTGCAAAGCTAATATGAAAGTAGGAAATTTTAGCGGAGTTACTATAGAAAAAGCAAGTGCAAAAACTTTTTACAAAAACTATGAATTTGAAGTCATTGATTTACCAGGAACTTATTCTTTAGATGGATATAGCGAAGAAGAAAAAATCACACGTCATTTTTTAAATCAAAATGACTATGATGTTATTGTTAATGTTTTAGATGCCACCAATTTAGAACGCAATCTTATCCTTAGTGCAGAACTTTTAAGCCTTAATAAAAAAATGCTTTTAGCTTTAAATATGTGCGATGAAGCCAAAAAAGAAGGTATAGAGCTTGACACTTCTGTTTTAAGCCAAGAATTTCAAAGTCAAGTTGTTGAAATTTCAGCAAAAACAAAAGAAAATTTAGAACTTTTGCTGCAAAAAATTATTATTTTATTTGAAAGTAAATTTATTCCAAGATCCCAATTTTACACTCCGCTTTGCGAAAAAAGTCCAGAAAAAAGTCCAGAAAAAGAAGATTTATTATATTTTATTAATCAACTTTCAAAAAAAATTATTACACACAAAAAAGAAGAAAGAAATTTAACCAAAAAAATCGATGCCTTACTTATCCATAAATTCTTTGGCTTACCTATATTTTTATTTTTAATGTGGCTTTTATTTCAACTCACCTTTAGCTTAGGGCAAATTCCTATGGATTATATAGAATCAGGCTTTAATGCCTTAGGTGAATTTGTTAAAAACAATATTTCTAATACCTTTATCGCTTCAGCTTTGGCTGATGGGATTATCGCAGGTGTTGGTGCTGTGATACTTTTTTTGCCTAATATAATGATTTTATTTTTAGGCATAGCTCTTTTAGAAACCACAGGCTATATGTCAAGAGTAGCTTTTTTACTTGATGGGATTTTACATAAATTTGGTTTGCATGGTAAAAGCTTTATTCCGCTAATCACTGGTTTTGGTTGTTCGGTACCTGCTTTTATGGCTACACGCACTCTTAAGAACAAAAGAGATAGACTTTTAACTCTTTTTGTGATCAATTTTATGAGTTGCGGGGCAAGACTTCCTGTATATGTGCTTTTTATCGGTGCTTTTTTTCCAAGTGAAAAAGCAGGAAATTATCTTTTTGGAATTTATATTTTAGGTGCGATTTTAGGACTTTTTGCTGCAAAATTTTTAAGAATGACAGCATTTCGTGGACTTGATGAACCTTTTGTTATGGAAATGCCAAAATATCGTATGCCAAATTGGCATTTAATTTGGTTTATGGTTTATAATAAAGCCAAAATGTATCTTAAAAAAGCAGGAACTTTCATACTTTTGGCCTCTTTGCTTATATGGTTTGCTAGTAATTTTCCAAAAAGTGAAGAAAATTTAAATGATTTTAATGCTCAAGAAAGAGCTATAGAACAAAGTTATTTAGGACAATTTGGCAAAGGCATAGAACCTATTTTTAAACCCCTTGAGTTAGATTGGAAATTAAGCGTATCTTTAATCAGTGGTTTGGCTGCTAAAGAAGTGATGATCTCAACTATGGGCGTGCTTTATTCACTAGGAAAAGATGTAGATGAAACAAATAATGATTTAAAAGGAATTATCGCTAAAAACATACCTATACCAAGTGCAGTGGCTTTTATTTTATTTGTAATGATTTATAATCCCTGCTTTGCAGCAACTATAGTTTTTTCAAAAGAAAGTGGAAAGCTAAAATATACTCTCTTTCTCTTTCTTTTTACCTGCACAAGTGCTTATATAGTAGCTTTTATAGGGCTTCATATTGCTAAAATTTTATTAAATTAACTTGCTTTTAATGATGAAATTTTAGTGATATTATCTTCAAAAGCTTTTAAAATACTATAAGCAATACCTTCAAAATCAAGCCCACCGCAAAGATAGATTAAAGTCATACGAAAAGATTTACTCACATCAAGCTTTGGTTTTTCAGCATTCATATTTAACTTAAAATCATAAGGACTTGCATGTTTAAAAGCATAATTTTTTGCCACAATTAAAAAATCATTCTTATCTTTTAAAAATGCGCCTTTAACCAAAATAAAACTCATCTCAAGATATTTCCAAAAATCTTTTGAAGGCATAGGATTTTCATCAAAATTTTGTTCTATAAAAGCATAGTTTTTCTCAAAGGATTTTTTATAATTTTCTACAAGCGAAGCACCTAATTTATTTTTAGCTATATTTTGTAAAATAAGTTTTATATTGCTTTCAAATTCAAAATCTATTTGTTCTAAAATTTTAATTTGCTCTTCTAGAAAAAATTCTTGTTTTAACTCTTCATTGCAAAGTTTAGCGTAAGAAGAAATATTTGCCATAGGTTTTTCATAATTCCCAAACTCATCCCAAAAATTTTTCTCACTACAGGCTATACAACCATGTCCTGCAGCCACTGGCCAAGAAGTTTTAGCATTAAATTTCACTTTAGGACAGTTGTTGTAAGTATAAGGTCCTTTACAACCTATCTTAAATAAACAAGCTCCATTCTTTGCAGCTTCATCGTCAAAATGTTCAGCAAAAATCCCACTTTCAAATTTCGCCTTTCTTTCACACATATCATGCAAACATTTACCATAAGCCCACACAGGACGATTTTGCTCATCAAGTTCAGGCAAAACTCCAAATAAAGCAAAAAAACTTAAAGTCGCAATGATATTTATATCACTTGGAGGACAACCTGGGATATTTACTACTTTCTGACTTAAAACTTCGCTAATACCACAAGTTTTACTAGGATTTGGATAAGCAGCTTGAATACCACCATAACTTGAACAAGTACCCACTGCAAAGATAGCCTTGGCTTTAGCGGCTAGTTTGTCTAAAATTTCATAGCCACTCTCTCCTTGCGCTCCTATAGTAAGAAAAAAGGTATCAATGGCTGCAACACCACCTTCAACCGCTAAAATAAAATCTTCTTCTAAAACATGTTCTAAAAGCTCTTCAGCCTTAGTGCCATTTGCTGCCATTAAAGTTTCATGATATTCTAAAGAAAAAAAATCAAAAATAAGCTCATCAAAACTTGGCAACTCAGAACGCAACAAACTCTCACTACACCCTGTACATTCACAAAGATGAAGCCATACTAACTTTGTTTTAGGTGCGATTTGAAAAAATCTTTGTGCAAGAACTGGAATTTCATTACCTAAAGATAAGTGCTTAGCAAGAATTTTTACACTTTCTTCATTGATAACCTTATCCTCTTTTAAAGTAGAATTTTCAAGTTTTTTAATGCGATCTTCAAGTATATTTTTTAATTCTTCATTGCTAAGCTTTGCCATCTTTTATCCTTTTTGATTATCCCAACAAAGAACAGTTTGCCCTTCTTCATTTTTTTCAACATCACCCATACCCATGATGTTATATCCTGCATCAACATAATGTATTTCACCTGTAACACCATTTGCCAAATCGCTAAGTAAATACATAGCCGAATTTCCTACATCTTCTATACTAACATTGCGTTTTAAAGGAGAATTGATTTCATTGTATTTTAAAATCATTCTAAAATCCCCTATTCCACTTGCTGCTAAAGTTTTAATAGGACCTGCTGAAATAGCATTAACGCGGATTCCTTTTACTCCTAAATCTCTTGCTAAATAACGCACAGAACTTTCAAGTGCAGCTTTTGCTACACCCATAACATTATAATGAGGTACATATTTAACCCCACCAAGATAACTTAAAGTCAAAATCGAACCCTTATCTTTTAAAATAGGTAAAACCGCACGTGTTAAAGAAAGTAAAGAATACACAGAAGTTTGCATAGCTATATCAAAAGCTTCTTTTGAAGTTTCTAAAAAAGAATTTTCTAAAGCTTCTTTTGGAGCAAAAGCAACCGCATGCACTACAAAATCAATCTCGCCTAAATCTTTTTTGATTTTTTCAGCGATAGAATCTAAATGCTCGTTATTATTTACATCAAGCTCATAAACAAAATTAGAATTAAACTCTTGTGCTATAGGTTCTACGCGTTTTTTTAAAGCATCATTTAAAAAAGTAAAAGCAAGCTCGGCTCCTTGATCAAAACATGCTTTTGCTATGCCATAAGCGATAGATTTATTATTCGCAACCCCTACAATAAGGCCTTTTTTACCCTTCATAATCATCTTTTATCCTTTGATTAATTTTATAAAATTTTCTACTTTTAAAGCTGCAGAGCCTATCAAAACTCCACCACAATGATTTACACTTAAAATTTCTTTGATATTATTTTCATTCACACTTCCACCATAAAGCAAAGGTACCTTGGTTAAACTCGCTAAAAATTCAAGCACTTTAGCGATATCTGTACTTTGTGCGCTCACTCCCGTTCCTATAGAATAAATAGGCTCATAAGCGATGATGAGTTTTTCATAATTTAAATCAATAATTTCAAGTTGTTTTTTTAAAAACTCTAAAGTCTTGCCTGAATTTTTTGTATCTAAATTTTCACCTATACAAAAAACAATTTTATAACCATGCTCTTTAGCAAAATCAAATTTAGCCTTAATAAATTCTTCATCTCCTAAAGCTCTTCTTTCAGAATGCCCGATTAAAACACATTTGATCCCAAATTCGTCCAAATGCTCTTTTCCAAGCTCGCCTGTAAAAGCACCATTAACACAAGGATAAAAATTTTGCGCTCCTTGTATGAAGTTATTTTCATTTTCTAAAAATGCTACACTAGGTGGGAAAACGATAATATCATCACATTTTGCTCCCATAGTTTTATTTAAAATTTCAGCATAAATTTTAAAACTTGCTCTTGTGTGATTGCATTTTAAATTTGCAGCAAAGATCATTCATTTTCCTTAGATCTTAAAGCTTTTACGCCTGGAAGTTCTTTACCTTCTATAAGTTCAAGAGAAGCACCACCTCCAGTGGAAATAAAAGTCATTTCATCTGCATCACCTGCGCGCGCAACCACATCAGCCGTATCACCGCCTCCAACAACAGAAGTTGCATGTCCTTCGCTGATATAATGACTCATTTTAATGCTACCTTTTGAAAATTTATCAATTTCAAAAACACCCATAGGTCCATTCCACCAAATCGTTTGCGCATCAGAAATCACCTCTTTAAAAAGTCTCACACTCGCAGGTCCTATATCTAAACCCATCCAACCATTTGGAATTTCTTGCGCTGGAACAAATTTCATCGGCGCATCTTGTGAGCACGCAGGAGCGGCTACAACGTCTACTGGAAGATAAATTTTCACTCCTAAATTTTTACCCTTGGTAAGAATTTTATTAGCTTCTTCTAAAAGTTCTTCTTCTAAAAGTGAATTTCCTATATCATAACCTAAAGCTTTTAAAAAAGTAAATGCCATACCTCCGCCTATGATTAATTTATCTACCTTTGGTAATAAATTTGTCAATGCTTGAAGTTTTCCACTTACCTTTGAACCTCCAACAACAGCGACAAAAGGACGTGCTGGATGTTTGATAAGATTGCTTGCAAAATCAATTTCTTTTTGGAGTAAAAATCCTGCGCCTTTGTGTTTTTCATCAAAAAATTTAGTAATCGCCTCTACACTAGAATGTGCTCTATGGCATACTCCAAAAGCATCATTGATATAAACTTGAACCATAGAAGCAAGTTCTTTGGCTAAATTTTCATCATTTTTAGTTTCGCCTTTTTCAAAACGCAAATTTTCAAGAAGTAAAATTTCACCCGCTTTTAAATTCATAGCTTTAGTTTTTGCATCTTCGCCGATAACATCTTTTGCCATAATAATTTCTTTATCTAAAAGTCTAGCAAGACGCTTAGCAACAGGTTCTAAAGAATACTTGGAACTAATTTCTTTTGGACGCCCTAAATGAGAGGCTAAAATCACACTACAACCATTATCCAAACAATATCTTATCGTAGGAATAGCTGATCTTATGCGTCTATCATCAGTGATATTTAAAAAATCATCTTGAGGAACATTAAAATCACATCTTATAAAAACTTTTTTCTTAGCTAAATCAATGTCTTTTATAGAAATAATATCACTCATGATTAAGCCTTATTTGCAATATATACTGCCATATCTACCAGACGACTTGAATAGCCCCATTCATTATCATACCAAGCAATCACCTTGATAAAATCATCCGCAATCACTTGAGTTAAATCACTTGCCACAATTGCTCCATAAGAACAAGTGATAAAATCGCTTGAAACTCTTTCATCATCATCTACCATTAAAATGCCTTTTAAATTTGTAGTTGCAGCTTTTCTAAAAGCTTCATTGATTTCATCTTTGCTAACTTTACGGCTTAGTTGTGCGGTTAAATCCACGCTTGATACATCAATCACTGGCACACGCATACTTTGTCCGTGAAGCTTGCCATTAAGCTCAGGCATAACAAGCTTCATAGCTTTTGCTGCGCCTGTAGAAGTTGGAATGATATTTTGTGCTGCAGCACGAGAACGGCGTTTATCTTTAGCTTTAGCATCAATAATACTTTGTCCATTTGTATAAGCATGTATTGTTGTCATAAGTCCTTTTTCGATACCAAAATTATCTTGTAAAACACGACAAACAGGACCTAAACAATTTGTTGTACAACTTGCATTAGAAATAATGCTTTCACCCTTGTAAAGTTCTGAATTTACTCCTAAAACATAAGTAGGAGTATCATCTTTTGCAGGAGCACTCATGATCACTTTTTGCACTCCCATATCTATAAATTCTTGACATTTTGCCATAGTTAAATGCGCTCCTGTGCACTCTAAAACAATTTGTACACCGTGTTTTGCAAAGTCAAGATCTTTTACATTGCGACTTTTAAATACTTTGATTTTTTTACCATTTACCACTAAATCATCGCCTTCACTATCAACACTGCCTTTAAATTCACCATGTACTGTATCGTATTTAAAAAGGTATTTTGTAAGTTCAATATCCGTAGTATCATTTATCGCCACAAGCTCAATATCATTTCTTTCTAAGATGATTCTTGCTACACATCTGCCTATGCGTCCAAAACCATTTATAGCAACTTTTACAGCCATTTAATTTCCTTTTGCAAAATATAATGCTAATATTCTACAAAAAAAAGGTTAAAATTTTAATGAAGATAGCACTTTTTGGTGGCAGTTTTGATCCACCGCATAATGGTCATAATAGCGTTGTTTTAGAGGCTTTGGGAAAATTAGATATTGATAAACTTATTATTATGCCTACTTATATCAATCCTTTTAAACAAAGTTTTAGTGCTGATGAAAAGCAAAGATTCTTATGGGTTAAAAAACTTTGGGGACATTTGCCAAAAGTTGAAATTTGCGATTTTGAAATCAGGCAAAAACGCCCTGTTCCTAGCATAGAAAGTGTTAAGTATCTTTATAAGCTTTATAATCCTAGTAAATTTTATCTTTTAATTGGCGCAGATCATTTAGAAAAACTTCATCTTTGGCATGATTTTGAAAAACTCAATTCTTTAGTAGAATTTGTTATTGCTAATCGCAATGATATAGGAATTCCTAAGAATTTCAAAGATTTAAAAACCAATAAAAAAATCGCTTCTTCTTTCATACGCGACACTTTAAATACAAATGAGGTTTGTGAAGAAATTAAAGATGAAGTAAAAAAATATTATGAAAAATTACAAAAAAATTGATACAATTTCAAAAATTAAAGGACAATAATGCAAGAAAGAATAGATTTAATCGTTAAAATTTTAGATGAAAAAAAAGCTGAAAATATCAAAACCATTGACATGAGCGAGCAAGAATACTTTGTAAAATATGTCATTATTGCAGCTACTTTAGGAGAAAGACACGCTCTATCTTTGATCGATGAGCTTAAAACACGACTTAAAGCCAAAGGTGAGGAATTTTTAAACATAGATAGTAGTGAAGAATGGAGCGTGATTGATCTTGGTGATATTTTAATCCATCTTTTAACACCAGAACACAGAGGAATTTATAATATAGAAGAATTATTAGAAAATCTTAAAAAAGGTAGGGTTTAAAAAGGCTAAAATTTATTAGTCTTTTTAATTTTTAGAGATTATCGATATATTCTTTAATTTCTTTTTTGATTTTCTCTTTTTGTTCTTTTAAAGCTTCTTTTTTAGCTTTATACTCAGCCTTACTCATATAATCTTTTTGTTCTTTTAAAGCATCAAGTTCTTTTTCGATTTTTTCCACTTCTTGTTCTTTAAGTTTTTTAGCTTCTAACTTTTTATCATAAAACATAGGATCTTTAGCACAATCATTTTGTACTTGTTTTAAAGCAAGCTCTAAGCTTAAAGTTCTAGCTGTATCATTATGCGCTTTAGAAAAACTGATTTCTTTATTGATACGATCGATTTTTCTATCACATTCACTTGCACCAAAAGCAAAAGCACATAGTGTAAGTAAAATAAGTATTTTTTTCATTTTTAATTCCTTTTTAAAATAAATTAAATCGCGGAATATTATCTCATCAATTCTTAAATCTAGCTTTTATATCATTAAACAAAGTAAATACCATACTTTCAAGCTCTTTTGCTCTTTCTAAAGATGTTGCCTCAAAGCGTGTGATAAGATAAGGGCTGGTATTAGATGCACGAAGTAAAGCCCATCCATCGCCAAAATCTATCCTAGCTCCATCAATTTCACAAAGACTTTTAACACCTTTTAAAGCTCCTTTTTCAATCTCTTTTTGAAATTCTTCCACAAGTTTGAATTTTTCTTCTTCATTTACAGGAATTTTAATTTCAGGTGTAGTATAAAGTTTTGGTAAAGCTTTAATCATACTTTCTAGATCAAAACCTTTATAAACAAGCTCCAAGGCTCTTAAAAATGCATAAATTCCATCATCATAACCAAAATATCTATGTTTAAAGAAAATATGCCCACTCACTTCAGCAGCTAAATCAATATCTTTTTCTTTCATCATTTTTTTGATATTAGAATGTCCTGTTTTTCCCATAAAAATAGTTCCAAATTTAGCCACTTCATCAAAAAGATTTTTAGAACATTTTACCTCACCTAAAATGCGTGGATTAGGGATATCTTTAGCAAACAAATAACAAAGCTCATCCCCACAAAATACATGAGTTTTACTTAAAGCAACCATTCTATCAGCATCCCCATCAAAAGCAAAAGCCAAAGAATAATCTTGATTTTGATTTAAAAATTCTCTAATCGCACTTAAGTTTTCTTCTTCTGTAGGATCTGGAGCATGGTTTGGAAACTGTCCATCGGGCTCTGCAAACATTACATGAGCTTTTAAATTTAAAGCCTTGATTAAAGGCTTTATCACCACTCCAGCCGCACCATTTGTGCAATCAACACCAAATTTATAATTAAAATCCTTTAAAAAGCTAAATTGCTCGCACATAAATTTCACATAAAGGTTTAAAATATCGTATTTTTCTACTTCTAAATTTTCTTCAATATCATCATCTAAATGCTTATAAACTTCTTTTGAAAACTCTTTTAATTCTACACCAAAAAAACTTTCTTTATTAATAGTAATTTTAAAACCATTATAATCTTTTGGGTTATGAGAGCCTGTTATCATAACATTTGCATCAAATTTTAAGCCCTCATAAAGACTAAAATATCCCAATGGAGTTGGTACAAGCCCTATATCATAGATTTTTATTCCCGCTTTGTTAAGTCCACTCACTAGATAATTAAAAAGTTCATTTGCACTATATCTTGCATCATAGCCCACGCTTACATTTTTACAACCCCTATTTAACATAGTTTGTCCCAAACAAAAACCTATAGCTTTAACGCTTTTTTCATTCAATTCTTTGTCGTAAAGTCCTCTTATATCATATTCTCTAAAAATCACATCTAACATTTTTTCCTTCAAATTCATCTCTTCTTTGACCTAAATTTATCGTTTTTCTAAAGCAAATTTGGATAGAAAAGAAATTTTTGCTACAATTTTACATTAATTTCACTAAATGAAGGAAAATTTATGGATGAAGAATTAGAAAACGAAGAAACAAAAAAGAAAAAAGGTGGTTCACTTGTAATTATTATTGTTATTTTACTTTTTGTTTTACTTCTTAGTATTATGGGAGTAATTGCTTGGCTTATTTCAAGCAGTTCAAGTGATGAAAGTGAAGTCAAAGAAGCTCCAAAAGAAGAGGCAAAAGCCGATAAACCTAAAGTTTCAGCTCCTGCTCAGCGAGGTAGTGATTTTGCTAATATAGGTCCTATGTATCCACTTGATCCTTTTACCCTAAATTTGCTTAGCGATAGCGGCTCAAGATATGTAAAATGCACTATAGA
This sequence comes from Campylobacter sp. CFSAN093233, assembly GCF_011068165.1. Lineage (NCBI taxonomy): Bacteria > Pseudomonadati > Campylobacterota > Epsilonproteobacteria > Campylobacterales > Campylobacteraceae > Campylobacter > Campylobacter sp. CFSAN093233. The sequence goes on along the minus strand of NZ_JAAMWY010000001.1, from coordinate 143,850 downwards.
ACTAGAACAAAATAGCGAACTTTTAAAACCTGAACTTGATAAAAAAGTCCCAGTCATTCGTGATATTATTATTCGTACATTAACAGCTAAAACTTTTGAAGAAGTAAGTACACAAAAAGGCAAAGAACGTTTAAAAGATGAGCTAGTTGGAAAAATCAATGAAATTTTAACCGATGGCTTTATTAAAAATGTTTATTTTACGGATTTTGTAGTTTCTTAATGCGTGTAGGCTGTGATATCATCGCCATTTCTAGAATAGAAAAAATTCATTCTAGACATGGCAAAAATTTTTTGGATAAATTTCTAAGCCCAAAAGAACAAATACTCATTAAAAATCCAGCAACTCTAGCAGGTCTTTGGGCTGCTAAAGAAGCCGCTAGCAAGGCTTTGGGTGTTGGAATTTGTGAATTATGCAGTTTTTTTGATATTGAAATATCAAAAGATGAAAAAAACGCGCCTAAATTAAAATATTCTCAAAAAATTACAAAAGATTTTAATATCACTCAAACTTCCCTAAGTATTTCTCATGATAATGGTTTTGCTATAGCCATAGTGGCTGTAGTTTGATTATTTTCCTATAGTTTGCTTGTCTAAATTTCTTGAAAGTATGAAATCCACCACAGGTTGTTCTCTTTTGTTTGCTCTTTTACAATGATCTTTTTGAAAAAAATCTGTGATTTTTATAACAATCCTTGCCCATTTTTTGCGATTTCTTTCACGCCACGCATGAGAAGAAACGCTCTCCCAAGCATAGCCATTAAACAAGCTTGCATTTACAAAATGATCTAAGGCTCTAACACCCTGTCTTGCTCGTGCGGTATTAAAAAAAATTCCTATAATCACGATAAAAAGATATCCTAAAACTGCTAAAGGTACTATTGCACAAAGCAGAATAGTCCCTGCTAATTTTTCTTTTAAGCTTCCTTTTAAAGTGCGTTTTACACGACGACGAAAATTGGCGCGAATTTTAGTTCTAACTCTTTTCATAGCTTTCTTTTGCTAAATTTTATCCTCATACCATTAGCCGAACGCACTGTTAAACGCCCTACTACATCAGGTACAAAACCTTCTTCAAGTTCTAGTTTGTAAGTTTTTAAAATATTAGCCAAAATCAAAATCGCTTCTTGCATAGCAAAACCTTGTCCTATACAAATTCTTTCCCCTACCCCAAAAGGCAAATAAGCATCTTTTTTGTACTCTCCTTCAAAACGAGAAGGATTAAATCCATGCGGATTTGTCCAAAATTCTTCATGTCTGTGTATCAGCCAAGGAGCAATCACCACCCCAGAACCTTTTTTAATAAGCTTATCTCTAACTTGAGTATCTTTTTTTGCCTCTCTTGCAAAAAACCCAACAGGAGGATAAAGTCTTAAAGATTCTTTAAAAATATTTGTTAAGTATTTAAACTGTCTTAGATGCGAAATTTCAATGACTCCACCCTGTAAAACCTGAGTAATCTCCTCGTAAGCTTTTTCTTGCTCCTTAGGATAAAGACTAAGCAAATAAAGCGTCCATGTCAAAGAACTTGCTGTGGTTTCATGTCCTGCTAAAAAAAGCATAGCCACTTGATCTAAAATTTCCTCAAAAGAAAAACGCTTATTTGTATCAGCATCCACTACTAAAAGCAAAGATCCTAAAATATCTTCAAATTCTGCATTATCTGCCATATCATATCTTGGTTTTATGATATCACTTAAAACCTGTCTGATCACATCTCCGGCCTTAGCACGCTTACAATCTCCTAACACATAAGAAAGCCATTTTGGAAAACGAAACATACGACGCATGGCTGTATGCACGCTTTGCTCTTGAAAAGTCACAAATGCGTTTAAGATTTTTTTACCTTTTTCCTCATCGAGTTTTGAAGACATAATGGTGCGAAAAATCACATCAGCGGTAATAAAAGTCATAGCTTCATCTACTTCGATAACAGCATGATTTGGATACTTGCTAAAACGATCCATCATATCTGCCACAGCTTCACTCATAAGATTAAACACTTTATTGATACGAGTCATTTCAAAACTTGGACGCAAAAGCTCTCTTTGTTTTTTCCAAACTTCACCATTTGTAGTAAAAATACTCTCCCCTAAAAGCGGACTTAAAAGCTCATGTAAAAATGCACTTTTAGGAAATTCTCTAACCTCATCAACCATCATTCTTTTAACTTCTTTAGTGTCATTTATGACATAAAGATCAAAATTTGGCATCTTCACATAGCCTGTTTGCATTTTATAACTACGCTCATAAAGCCCGTCAAGCCAAGATCTACGCTTTAACAAAAAAGTTAAAAGCGTAGAAGCTTTATTTTTATAAGGTTTTGGAAAAAAGGGGCATTCACTCATATTTTTACCTTTTCTTCTAAAAATTTAGGCATTATGATGAAAGAAAAAAAATCATAATCACCTTTAACACTAATACTATAAAGATATAAAAAGTGCGCTTTGTTTTTATCTCTTTTTATTTTTTTATACTCATGTTTTTCATATAAAGTGTGAAATTTAGCACTTAAAAATGGGGGTGTAAATTTAGCATTTACACCACTCGTGCGGAAAAAATCCACTTGAGGAAAACATGCTCCATCAATAATCGATGTGTAATCATACCATTTTAAATCAAACCTTGAAACAAATTCAAGCTTCTTTCTAAATTCATCCGCTTTTTTTTGATAACTCACTAAAGGAATGCATTCTCCTAAAGTAAGAATTTTTAATTTACGAAGTAAAGATAAATCTAAATTTTGTCTTAAAATACACTCCAAAACTTCTATACAAACTATAGTTCCAACACTATGTGCTACTAAAACAAGTTCATAATCTTGTTTATTTTCATTTTGTTTTAGCTTATCTACTATGGTATTCGCAAAAAGCTTGATTCTTTCTTGCATAGTGCCTGTTTTTTTATCTTGCCAAGTAGCACAAAAAGCACAAATTCTTGCTATCCAAAATACAGCTAATTTCTTACCTAATTTAAATAAAAAATGATTTAGTAAAAATCCTAAAAAACATCCTATGATAATAGCTAAAGAAAAATGCATATAATTTTGCAAAAAAGCAAAACTTCCAAAAGCCAAAACCAAAGAAAATAGTAAAGAAAATAACACATAAAAAAAAGGATAATAACCTGTGATAAGTTGATAAATCGACTCTTTGCCAAATTTGATAAAAAGCCCTGTGATAGTATAAATTCTAAAAAAACTATAACAATCTGCCAAAGCATCTTTATAATTTTCTGACCAATTTTTCTTAACAATATCATTCCATGTTAAAAAATGATATTTAGTTTGTACTCCTTCGCAAGAAATTTGAAAAAAAGGAAATTGCTCATTTTTTTCAATTTTACTTAAATCAACTTTAATATTAAAAACATGAGAATAATCTTTTAGGTTTTTTTTAAATAAATCATAATAAAATCTATAACTTTTAGGATCATATCCTGCTATATAAAATACTTCCCTATCCATACAATAATTTCTTTTTGCTTTTAATTATAACAACTTTGCTTTAAAAGCTCTCTTAATCAAAGCTTTTTAGTCTTATTTGTCTAAAAAGAAATTTTTATAAAAATTGCCGTTGAATTGATTAGTTTGTAAAAGATATTTTTTAAAATTACATACCAAAACAGGATTGGGTTTATAAGCATGAGCTTCACGCCAAAAAAATTGAAGTTTTTTTGGATAAGATAAGCCTTCAAAATCATAAAAAGCATTGCCACAAACCTTAGTCGGACAGCCTTCTAAAATAGCACTAAGGCCTACTGTTGAATTTATAGTAATACAACCCAAAGCCTTTCTTAAAAGAACTGGCAAGTGGGTATCATGAACATATAAAACCCTTCCTTCTACATGATATTTTTGACTTAAATCATTTATGAGTTTAGAATAATTCTTATAGCCCCTATCCATGGGATGGTGTTTAAAAACTAGATAAGATTTAGCTCTTGCATGGTTTGCAAAAGAAAGTATGGTTTCCTCTATAAAGTGCTCTATGCTTTTTTTGTAATGATATTTAATTTGCGTATCGCTATAAACTTGTAAAATCGCCAAAAAGTACTTTTTTTCTAAATTATAAATCTTTTCATTTAGTTTTTTTTCTGTAATCTTATAAAGATACTTTCTATACAATGATCTAAACCAAAATAAAAATTCAAAAGGATATAAAGTGCGATGATGAAGTTTGTTGTTAAAAAATGGAGCCAAAATAAAAGCAAACAACCAATACAAAAAAGCATCAAAAGCCATAAATTTAAATCCACCTGGAATTTCTTTTATGCTTTCTTTGGTAAAAATATTTTGAGAAAGATAAAAATTTTTATCACGCGGTAAAGAAGAATTTGCATTCACCCCATCTTTTTCCAAAGTAATACAATAAGGCCTTAAATATCCTTCTTCAAAAATCCATATTTCAATTCCTAATTCTTTAGCCACTTTAATAGCCTTAGCATGGATAATACGACAATCATTATACATTAAAATAGCATCGATTTTTTTGCTTTGAAAAAAATCTCTATAGAAATTTTCAAGATCTTTTTCATCGCACTTACACCTCGTTCCACTAGGATAGAAAAAAAAATCTCCACCGTTAAAATTGAGTTTAAAAACTTTGGTTTGTTTTTTTTTCATTTTTATTGCAAGATGATGAAAAAAATTTCCCACAGGCCCTTGCAAGAGTAAAACATTTTTACCGCTAAATTCTTTTTTAATTTTAGTGCTAAATCTCATTTCTTTGCTAAAAATTCATAAAATCTTCTTATTTTTCTAAGCATAAAAGTTTTAAAATCTATTGCCAATTTTATATATTTTTTTGAAAAATAAGCTTTTTGTAAATTTAGCATTATATCTAAACAAACTTCAATTTCACATAAAGTTTTTGTTTTAGGATTTATATATCTTGGATATGCTATCAAAGCACCTGCTACAAGCTCTTCTAGGCTTAGTTTTCTTGTTCTTCTTTCGCATCTATATTTATCTTTTGTTAAACCCCAGCCCGCATAAAAAGGCATACCATAAGTAAAAACTTTTTTAGCTCTTAAAAGAGCATCAAAACCACTTGTAGAAGTAATAGTGTGAATTTCATCAGCAATTTTTATAGCACTATCGATACTGCAATCTTTTACAATCTCATCACAAAATTCCAAGATGAGTGTTTCATCTTTTAAACCTACACGGTTGCCACTTAACACATCAGGATGAGGCTTAAAGATGATATAAGCATCTTGATTTTTAGAACGCACCTCCTTAAGCAAATCAAGAGTAGATAAACCAAAACCCCCTAAAATCATCGAAGCATCATCTTCAACTTGGGCGGGGATTAAAATAATCTTTTGTCCTATTTTGGCATTGATCTTTAAATTTTCATGCTTTAAGCCATTATATTTTGAAAAGCGGTTCTCAAGTAAGATTTTTATAATATTTTTTGCCCTATTTAGCATATTTTCATCAAAAATTTCATTTTGCAAAAGCTCTTCTAATTTGCTTGCTTTATTTGGATCTATGTAAAGTCCTTTATCATCAATGATTAAAGAAAAAGGACGCGTAAGATCAGAACCTAAAGAGATTGAGCGAATAAATCCATCTTCAACTAAAGAAATTTTGGGAGTAAAATGGAGCAAATCCTCATCTTGCGCTTTTTTTATAAGAGTAGTTTTAAGAGCGTTATAATCTATCCTTTTACCCCAAATAAAAAATTTATCATTTTCTTTTAATTGTATATTCTTTAAGCAATCTAAGAAATCTAGAAATATGATTTCATTGTTTTTAGCTATAAAAAAAGGTTTTACAAATTTCCTTTTCCATTTTGAAAATCCAAAGAAAAAAAGTCTATTAGAATTTGCCTTTTCTATATCTTTATATTTTGCTAAAGTTTGAATAGTATCAAAAATATTACTTTTTTGATTTAAATAAGGATTAAAATACTCAGCATAAAGTATATAAGCAGCATAGAAAACTTCTTCTAAACTTCTTTTTTGCATCCTTCTTTTACACTCTAATTTATCTTTTGTTAGACCCCAACCTGCATAAAAAGGCATACCATAACAAATACACTCACATTCTTGCATCAAAGCTTCAAAACCCATGCCAGAAGTTTTGGTATAAACCTTATCAAAAAACTCAAGCAAGGCTATGGGATTAAAATTTTCAGTGATTAAAATACATTCTTTAGATAAGGAATTTATATCTAAATCACTTTGTTTTTTACCACTTAAAACATCAGGATGGATTTTTATATAAATTTTAGATTTAGGATTTTCTTTTATGGCATCTTTTATCATATCGACAGTTTTAAAATCTTTAGCAAGCCCAAATTCAAGCGAGGCATCATTGGCCGTTTGAGTGATGATTAAAACGCGTTTTTCATCTTTTTGAAAATAATCATCTGGGATATCAAGATTGTTATTATACTTGCTAATTTTATATTTTTTGATAAGCTCTATAGCTTTTTTAGCTTGCTTGATTTCTTCATCTTTAAATTCATAAGTATTTAAAAGATTTTCAAGCTTTGAAGGCATTGTTGCATCATAATAAATGCCTATATCATCTTTAACTATAGAAAAACTTGGGCTATTTTCAACTCCTAGGTTTAATGAGCGAATAAATCCATCTTCAAATAAAATCAAAGAACCACCGAATTTTTTATGGAATAAAAATGCATATCTACCGGTACGCTTTCTCCCCCATCCATAAAATTTTTTCTTATAAAATATTTGAATAAAATTATTTACATAAAAATAATAACCATTTAACATTTTTTAATGCCTATAGTATCTACAATTTGCTCGAGTCTTTGTTTCCAAGTATGATTTTTTGCAATAAATTCTGCTCCATTTTTTAATTTGATTTTATCATCTTCACTTAAACCATTTTTTTGAAATTTGTACAGCATATTTCGCAATTCTTTTTCTGTTTGAAATGAATAACAATAGTCTTTAAAATATTTTTCAACGGCTGAAGTATGATTAGTAATAGCTATACCTCCACAAGCTATAATCTCTATAAGTCTTCTTGAAAACATAGTAGGAGAATTTTCAATAGTATTAACATTTAATGAAATTAAATATTTTTTATATATCTGCGCAGTTTTTTTATACTCTACTGAAGGATAAATTTGCATACCTTTAAATATTGGATATCTATAGTTAGTAGATTTTCTATTTGAATTTCTATCAAAAACATCAAGATTATTAATTTCAGAAGATAATTTAAACATCATATCTTGATAAAATCTTCTTTTTTCATGTATATGTCTTGAATAACTTCCAACAAAATTTGCCTTATTTAAAGTAAAATTAAATCCAGTAAAATTATGAAATTTAGACTGAACAGCAAAAGGCAAAACACCCACAAAAGAATTTTCTCCTACATAAGACTTATACTTTGATATACAGTTTTCATCAACGGTAAAAATAAAATCAAATAATTTTGCACTTTCTATAAATCTATCAAAATGCACATGATCTTCTTTATTCCAAAATACCGTCGGAATATTTAATGTTTTGGCAAAATCTACGCATTTTTGTAGTTTTTTATTATTTCTTTTTGGATAATCAGGATATGAGGCAATTTGATACTTCCATTTATTTTTGCAACCATGCCAAGCTGATTCAACAAACAAAAAGTCAGGTTTCCAAAAATAAAACAACACTTTATAATTAATTGGGGTTACATTTCTTAAAACAACCCCATCTTCTTCTTTTAAAGAAGCATAGGTTAACTCATCTGCTATTAAAGCTATTTTTAATACATTATTCACGCATAACACCAAAATATTTTTTAATAAAATTATACTATTTTTTTCTCAACTTGTATATTTCAAATAAAAATTTGATATACCCCCCCCCACCATACCAATTTTTATGAGCTTTTATAAGAGCCTCTCCTAATTTATAAGAAATATGATTTTTAAGCTTAATAGCTTCTTGATAATCAGGATATTGTTTCAAAGAAGGTAATTTTAGGGAAAAATCTTTTTTTATTTTCTCTTGATAAATTTTCTGATATTGTCTGTATGATACTACCGTACTTAACAATGCTATAGGCATTATTAAATAACCTAGGAAAGATTTAGAATTTACTATCATAGTTTGCCCTAGTTTATAAGATAATTGATTTTGAATTCTAGATTTAGCAGTGCCATATTTAACTTGAAAAAATAATTTAGTTTGAATCTGGTTGAATTGCATTATTTTAGACTGTATAATTATGTCTTTTCCTTCTATAATTTTATCTTTAGTTTTTACTACATCTAATATAAATTCAGCTATTTTATCCCAATACTCTGACTTCATTTCTTTAAGCTTATAATTTTCTTTATAATTACTTAAATCCTGCTTTTGGAATAATCTTTCTTTAAAAGGAAAAAATTCTTTTCTTACCCATTCGTTTGATTTTTCAAAATAATCAAGATAAGATTGCATTATTTTTTTAGGAGGTTTAAATTTTAGAAACAAACATTTAGAAGTAAAATATTTATCATACAATTCCACGAAATTATAATTATTATTTTTAATATTTAAAGCTTTACAAAATTCAATACCTATTAAATCCAAACTTTCATTTTGTTTTGAAGGTATAACAAATCTACCATCCCACTTTAACCCTATAGTATGTATAAAATCTTTCAGTAAATCACCTTGATAAAATTCATTTTTATCAAAAAGTCTTACTATTAAATTTTCTTTCCCAAAAATTTCAGAATATCTTTGGCAAATCCATTGATTATTAAAAATATATTGTCTGTCATATTCCCAAGGATTTATAAAGCATGGTATAGAATTATAATTCGTTTTTATTAACTGAGTAGATAAAGACACTAAAAGATCGCTCGTATTTCTTAGATATAAAATTAAAATAATTTTATTAAAACCCAATTCTTTAAAAAATTTCTTTAAAATTTTTATATATTTAATATCATGAAAATGCCATGTAATTCCTTCTGTAGAAAATAAAAAATCTCTTTTGGTTTAAATAATTTCTTCCTTTAAAGTATAAAATAATTTTAATCTAGAACGATGTTTCAAAACTAATATTTTCCCAATTCAAATTATTTTTAAATTCAAAACAAAAATTAACAAGAACATTATGTCTAGTATGAGATTCTATTGAATTTGCATAAATTATATTTTGAATTTTCAATTTTTCCTTATTTTCACTCAAAAATTTCTGTATAGTTGTTGTGCCTGTTTTTGGGGTTTCTATATGAACATAAGCAGTAATCTACTCTCCTAATTTCAATTTCAAATCTTATAAAATCATATCTATATTTATTAAAATTTTCTTTTATTATATACAATTTAAACCATGTATAAAAGGAGATATAGTCATTTCTTATGTTATGACTTAAAACATAAATAATATCACTTTACACATGAAAAAATAAATTATAAAATTCATGTTTATCGCAAAACAAAATATAATCTTGCGGTATTCCGATATCTATAAAATAATCATCAAAAATTTTAGCTCTTGCTTTTAATTTTTTATAATTTTCTTGTAAAAACTCTTCAAAAGAAAATTTTTTCTCTAAATCAAATTCATTAAAAATATCTTTAGTTAAAAGATAAATTCCACCATTAATTAAACCCTGTGTTTTAAATATTTTTTCCTCAAAGGAAATAACAAAACCTTGCCCATCAACATTTACCGTGCCATATCTATCAAAATCATTCATTTGTTTTAGAGCGAGACAAATTTTACTTCCATTTAGCTTTAATTTACTTAAATCTATGTCGAAAAAAGTATCGCCATTTAAAACATAAACTTCATTTTTTATAAATTTCAAAGCCTCTTTTATGGCTCCGCCTGTTCCTAGAGGTTCTTTTTCTATACTGTATTTTATTTTTATACCTAAAAACTCATCTTTAAAATATTCTTGTATCACCTCATACTTGTATGATACTGCTAAGATAACTTCTTTTATACCTTGCTTTTTAAGATACTCAAAAATAAATTCTAAAAAAGGCTTATCATTTATCGGTGCCATAGGTTTTGGAACATCTTTTATAACGCTTTTAAGTCTTGTTCCTAAGCCACCGCAAAGTATTATTGCTTGCAAGAAAAACCCTTACCGAAAAGCTCTTCTTCGACAATAGCACAAATAATATGCCCTATTAAAATATGTGCTTCTTGAATTCTTGGAGTGCAAGTTGAAGGCACTTTTATACAATAATCACAAAGCTCATTCATAGCCCCACCACTAGCTCCGCTTAAGCCTATGCTTATGATTTCTTTTTGTTTGCAAAGCTCTAGAGCTTTTAGGATATTTTTACTATTTCCGCTTGTAGAAATTCCTATAAAAACATCTCCCTTAACTCCTTGAGCTTGCACTTGTCTAGCAAATAAATTTTCATAACCATAATCATTGCCAATAGCAGTTAAAATACTTGTATCTGTAGTAAGCGCAATGCTTGCAATCCCTAGTCTATCAAAATAAAATCTACTTACAAATTCCCCTGCAATATGCTGTGCATCTGCTGCACTACCACCGTTTCCTGCTAATAAAGTTTTGTTACCATTTTTATAAGCTTTTATGATTTCTAATGAAGCATTTTTAATAAGAGTTATCAAATTCTCATCTTTTAAAATTTGCTCTTTTACTAAAATTGATTCTTGAAAATGTTCTTTTATATAAGAATTTAAATTCTCCATGATTTAACCCCCTCTTTTGTAAATGAAAAATCTTGTACATAACCTTGCTCTTTGCTTAAAGCTTTGATTAAGTTGTATTTTTTTGTAGGATCCACAAAGAAAAACATAAATCCACCTGCTCCTGCTCCACTAGTTTTGCCACTATAAGCTCCATTATCTATAGCTAGTTTATAAATTCTTTCAAGTTCATCATTGCTAACGATTTCTGAAATGATTTTTTTTGACTGCCAAGACTTGCCTAAAATTTTCGCCAAAGTATCAAAATCCGCCTTAAATAAAGCTTCTTTCATCTTTATAGCATCTTGTTTTATAGCGTGCATAGCTTCAAGAGATTTTTCATCTCCGAGCTTTCCTTTTTTATGCTCTTCTATATCTTTTGCTTCTCTTGTGATATTTGTAAAATAAAGCACAATTCTAGCTTCAAGCTCACTAGCTATCCAGTTTTTAATACGCAAAGGATTAACAATAACTCTTTTATTGTTATAAAATTCCATAAAATTAAAGCCACCAAAAGTTGCGGCGTATTGATCTTGTGCTCCACCTACTATGCCTAAATCTTCTCTTTCTATCTCATAAGCAAGCTTAGCGATTTCATATTCTCCTAAAGGTAGATTAAGCCATTCTGCAAAGGCTTTTATAACCCCTACAACCAAAGTTGAGCTTCCGCCCAAACCACTACCACTTGGTACATCTGAGTATGTATGCAAAGAAAAACTTAAAGGTTTTTTTGTAAAATCTTTTACAATGCGATTATAAACACTTTTAAAAATATCTAATTTTCCATCATTTCCTAAGAATTCTTTACTTTCGTACTCAGAGTAAGAATTTGTATCAGGAGAATCAAAAATGATTTTTCCATCTTCTCTTTCGATCAAAGTACAATGTATGTATAAAGATATAGTCGCATTTAAAACATAACCTGTGTATTTATCACAATATAAATTTATATCAGTCCCTCCACCTGCTAAACCAAGGCGAAGAGGAGTTTGTGTGCGTATGGTTTTCATCTATTTAACGGAATCCTTCCTTTTTTTATCTCATCTCTCCAATGATTTAACAAATCTTCAAACATTTTTCTAGCTGCAATTTCTGGCTTCCAGTTAATAAAACTTTTGATTTTTGTGTTATCAAACATTTGATAATCCGCATCAATAGGACGCAATCTTTCTTCATCTTGCTCTATTTTTATATCCTTTCTTGTAGAAAAAGATAAAAGAATTTCTATAACCTCTGGGAGTTTAAAAGCCTCTTCTCCTGCTATATTAAAAGCTTCCCCACAAGGAACTTTTCCTTTTTGGCTTTCTAATGAAAGTAGATAATAAGCCCTTATAGCATCTCTGGCATCTTGAAAGGTTCTTACGCTTGAGAGATTTCCAACCTTGATAACAGGCTCTTGATAACCCGTTTCAATCAAAGCAATTTGCTTTGCAACCGTGCTTTCAAAAAACACATCAGAACGTCTTGGGCCACTATGTGTTCCCATTCTTGTAACAAAAGTGCGAATGTTATAAGCTTCGCCATAAAATCTTCCTAAATAATCGGTGCCGATTTTGCTTATACTATAAGGACTTGCACCGTGAAAAGTTGTATCTTCGTTTAACTTAATACCTACCTTTGCTCTACCATAAACTTCACTGGAAGAACATACATGCACTACAGGGTTATAACCATCTTTCGCCTTTAAAATTCTAATATTTTCTAGGATATTTGCCGTACCTATTATATTAGTCTGTAAAGTTTCAATCGGTATATCAAAAGAAGTTTTTGGATAAGACTGAGCTGCTAGGTGAAAAATCACATCAGGTCTTTGACTCTCAAAAAGTTTTTGAAGACTAGAGTAATCATTTAAATCTGCATAAAAAATGCTTATTCTATCTTTTTTATTAATCCTATCACTTAAATGATAGATATTGTCCATAGGCTCTTGCCAACGCATCATTCCTATAACTTCATAATCCGTATTTGCAAGCAAAAAATCTGCCATTTGAGAACCAACTTGCCCTGTAAATCCTGTAATTAGTGCTGTTTTTTTCATAAACTATCCAATACTTTTTTAAATAAATTAATTTGATTACTAATACTAAATTGGTGATTACCTACAAAAAATCCTTTTTCATGAATATATTTTGCATTTTTTAATTCCTGATGAATTTCATAGTCAAAATACTTAATTACCTCATTTTGCGTAAAATCTCCAGTAGCTATAGGACGGTATTCTATATCATTTTCTTCTAGTTTTTTAATAATATCTTTTCTTTGTAATTTAGAATTTGGTTTAATTACCAATGAAAATCCAAACCATGAGCTACTTCCAATTTCTTTTTGCATAATAAATTCAGGATGATTTTGAAAGTATTCGCAGAATAATTTCGCGTTTTCTCTACGATGTTTTAAAAACATAAGTAATTTTTTAAGCTGTTCTATACCAATAGCCCCACTCATTTCCACTGGACGCACATTATATCCTGGCAACACAAAACGAAATGACTCACTAAACCAATCGTCGCTTTTATTGGCTACTAAATTTTCTTTTGGAAGATTTCTAGTCCAACCATGCGCTCTTAAACATAGCAAAATATGATACAGCTCATCATCATCCGTGACAACAAAACCACCTTCCATTGTGGCCATATGGTGAGAAAAGAAGGTTGAAAAAGTTCCCATAATACCAAAAGTTCCAGTTTGCTTTCCCTTATACTCTGCCCCCATTGATTCGCAATTATCTTCTAATAAAATAATATCTTTTCCTTTGATAAGATCATTAATCGTATCAAAATCATTAGGATTTCCTAATAAATTTACAACCATAATCATTTTTGTTTTATCGCTAATAGCACTACTTAAAGCATCTAAGTCGTAATTTAGTGTTTCTAAATCTATATCTACAAATTTTAATTTCAAGCCATACTGATAAAGTGGATAATAAGTAGTACTCCATGATACCGCAGGAACTATAACTTCGTCTCCTCTTTTTAATTTAGGATTTTTTGTATAAAACAAGGCTGCTGTTGCTATCAAATTTGCAGTTGACCCTGAGCTTGTCATAACCGCATACTTCGAGCCCGTAAATTTAGCAAAATCTTTTTCAAATTCAGCTACTTTTTTACCCATAGTAAACATATCGCTTTTAATAACATCTTGTATCGCTTGTAATTCTTTTTCATCCCAAGTTGATGAAGCTAGTGTATATTTTTTCATTTTGTTTTACTCCTTTTTTATAGTCATGATACATTCTCACCAAACCATCTCTTAATTCTATCTTATAATGCCATCCTAATGCTCTAATTTTATTAGTATCTATAACTTTTCTGGCAGTTCCATCATTTTCCATCTTATTTTCAAAAAGCACTTCTCCTCTATACTCAAGAATATCTTTAATCATATAAGCCAATTCTTTAATTGATATATCCTCTCCTGTTCCAATATTAATATGAGCATTACCCTGATTCCATCCTTCTCGTTCGACAACTTCATTAAAAGATATATTTTTCATAATATAAATACTAGCTTCTGCCAAATCCTCACAATGTAAAAATTCTCTTCGTGAATTACCAGTACCCAATAATTTTACAGATTTATCATTAATATTATTTTGTTTTAAAATCATAAAAGCTTCCTCCTTTGTTTTAACTCCCAAATCATCAATTAATTCTTTATAATTACATTCATTTAACAATTTTGCTAAATAAATTTTTCTAAAAATGGCAGCTTGCACATGTGCTGTTTGTATATCAAAATTATCATTAGAGCCATAAATACTAACGGGCATAATTGAAATATAATCCACACCGTACTGCAAACTATAAAATTCACACATTTTAAGTCCTGCTATTTTAGCAATAGCATATGGCTCATTATTATATTGCAATTTCCCAGTAAGTAAACTACTTTCCTTGATAGGTAATTGCACTTCTTCGGGATAAATACAAATGCTCCCTAAGTATATAAGTTTTTTCACTCCATTTAAGTAAGAATAATGAATCACATTACTTTGCATAACAAGATTATTATATAAAAATTCCGCACGTTGATTTAACTGAGCAAGCATTCCTCCTACTTTTGCCGCGCAAAAAAAGACACAATCAGGTTTTTCTTTTTCAAAAAAATATTTTACGGCCTCTTGATTCATTAAATCTAATTCTTGATGAGTTTTGCAAATAATATTACAAAAACCATCTTGTTGCAATTTTTTTAAAATTGTAGATCCTATTAAACCCGTGTGACCTGCAACATATATTTTAGATTGCTTATTCATAATTTTAGCCTTTTATGTGATCATTGATTGTTGCATCGATATCTCTATCTGATAATATAGGGGTATCTGTTGACCAATCTATAGCAATTCTACTATCATTCCATGCATACGTGAACTGATCTTTAGCATCAACGTATTCACCTTCATAAGCCCATTTATAATAATATAAAGCATCATTTTTTGAACTAACATATTGAGCGTTTCCAAAATATGGTGGTATTAAAATCAATTTTCTATTATTTTCATTAATGATAAATCTTTCCCACTTTAGATAAGTAGGAGAGTCTTTTCTACAATCAACTACCACTTGATGCACTTCACCATATACACAAGTTACTAATTTCCAAGACTTATGATCCCCATGTATACCTCTTAATACATTATGCTTAGATAATGTAAATTTATCTAGCACAAATTTTAAATTTGAAGGTAATAAACTTTCTATATCTTTGCTAGAAAAAACAGACCAAATTTCCCCTCTTAAATCTTTAAAACTATTTGGCGTTATTATAAAAACACCTTTTAAAATTTTTGATTCTTGTATATCAAATTCTATTGCCATTATTTCCCTTTTTTTGCTTTCTGTTTTAATTCCCGAATTTCAAATAACATCTTAATATACCCTCCCTTATACCAAGTTTTATTAGCCTTTATAAGAGCTTGACCTAGCTTATAAGAAAGATGATTTTTAAATGTTAAAGCTTCCTTATAATCAGGATAGTTTTCTAAAGAAGGTAATTTTAAAGAAGGATCTTTTTTAATTTTTTCTTGATAAATTTTTTGCTCTTGTTTGTATTTATCATATATATATGATAACACAAAAGGCATTCTTATATAGCCTAATATAGATTTAGAGCTAACTATCATAGCTTGACCTAGTTTATATGAGAGCTGATTTTGAATGCGAATTTTAGCGCTTTCATTAAAATGATTTTCGATTTTATCGATAATATCTTTATTTAAAAAATGATTTATATATTTAAAAACATTATTTATGCAGTAATTAAAATTTTTATATTGTTCAATTTTTACATTTTTATTATCTATAATATCATAATAACTGCCACTATTATTCATAAATAAAACTTGTTTAAACGTAAAATCGTATTTAAAAGCAGATAAAACACCCCAGCAAAATAATCTTGCAGAGCTAACTATTATATTAGATCTTAATAAAAGATTTTTGGTTTGTATAAATTTATCAACACTCTCTCCAACTATAAATTCATCACAATATTTTTTTAAATTATTTAATTTAAAAATGGATTGCTCGGTACTTCTTTGCAAAAACTCATCATCAACTTTTATTCCTAATTTCTTTAACTTATTTCTTATATCTTCTCTATTGACAATATTAAATCCTAAATCCATTCCATCTGATATAAAATTTATTTTAACACTGTCTTTGTAAAATTGTCTTAATTTTTTAATATAAAGTTCAATTTCACCAAGCGCATTAAATCTTTGCTGAATTACCCTATAGCCTTTTTTGTTCTTAATATTATAATAAGCAAAATCAAATCGAGATCGCAAAAGCATACTAGGATTAACAACAGTATCTTGGTTTACAAATAATGGATACTCATCTCCTAATCTAAAATGTATTGTAATATTAATTTTATTATCATAAGTAATTTTAGCTTTTGTTAAATTATTAAAATAACCATAAAAACTACTAAAAAAAAATTTCCTTTCAAAAATTGGGAATAATTCAAACAGTCTCAACACATGATTATAATTAAACTCTAAAAGTATTGTATCAATAGATTTATTTAAATTTTTAACCTCATTGATAATATTATCAATATCTAAGTTATTATCCACAATAGAATAATAGCTTCCATTATATGTATTTTTAAAGTTTATCTTTTGATATAAATCTTGATAATATTCGCTTCTATCAATTTTATCTACTCCAACAATACCCTTAAAAACTAAACCCAAAGAATCTAAAAACGACGAGACAACACAAGCACTTAAAAAGGTATCTGTAAAACCTACATTATGTGGTTTTATTACATAATATTTTATATTACTGCTAGATACAACATGTTTTAGTTTCATAAAACTATCATAACGCATATTTTCCTCCTTATAAATATATTTTTCAAGCTTAAAATAATATCTATTTTTATTATTGGATATTTTACTAGAGAAGACAATTATATTTGTAAAAGATAAATTTGGATATTCTTTAGCATAATATTTATTATGAACTTTGATATCAAATGCACTATTTGCTCGGAATATATATCTTATATTGCTTTTGGTAGACAATAAAATATATTTATCTCCTATATATAAAATATTTATATCAGGTGATAAAACAAAACTAAAATTAATTATTTCACCAATTAAATCATTCTCAACAACTATTTCGTCATTTATTTCGAGAATATATGATTTACTGTTAAAATTAATTATTCTACAAATATCACATTTTTTTATTCTGCTATGTTGCATTACCACTTTAAATCCAAATAAATTTGCCCTTGAACTAAGTATTTTAGACTTATTATTAGTTTTTTTCTTAGGAATATAATTGTGATTATTAATAGTTATACTAGAATGACTAAATTCGCTAGCTAATTCATTATATTGATTTATAGATAAAAAATCTGTATAACCACAATCATCAAAAATAATATCATCGCCCAATTGCAAACAAAAATGTAATTCATCATTTTGTTTATGAGCATCAGAATTCCAATTACAAGTACATGCAAAGTGCACATATTCTCCAAAAGAATCATTCCTATATATGAAATAAGATTCACTTGAATAACTACCATTCATAACAGAATACGGATAGAGAATTTCGTTTATATCCATTATTTTTTTATTTGGAAAAAAGATTTTAGATAAAAATTCAACAGATGGCTCTCTTATGCTATCACCTATTGGAAAATATAATTTTTTATTGGTCAACATGAATCCTAAAAATTTCCTGCTTGTTTCTTTTAAAAGCTTTGATGTTATTAGTTTTTTGTTAAAAAAATAACCAAATAAAGCGTATAATTTATTATTATTTTTATTAAAAAACGTATTTAGTTCTTTTAAATATATTAAAGTTTGTTTTAAATTAAATTCTTGATATCCAATAGAATGTTCCTTTGTTTCTCCAAAAATATTCCACATCATACAAAAAGTAATATAAGACCTATATAATATTGGCAATAAAAATATATTATTTTTATAACATCTATTATAAAAAAACAATAATGCAGTATCAGCCATTATTCCGTGGTTATGTCCAATTCTATAAACTTTTTTATTTTGAAGAAATTTTAAATCTCTAAAAATTATATTATTTATAATATTATAAATTTTATCATCATCTTTAAACAAATCTTTAATTTGATACAATTTAAATAATCTTATACATGTGCAATGATCAGCTTGTATTTTAACATAATAAGGATGAAGTACCTTTTTAAC
Organism: Campylobacter sp. CFSAN093233; assembly: GCF_011068165.1. NCBI lineage: Bacteria > Pseudomonadati > Campylobacterota > Epsilonproteobacteria > Campylobacterales > Campylobacteraceae > Campylobacter > Campylobacter sp. CFSAN093233. The sequence goes on along the minus strand of NZ_JAAMWY010000001.1, from coordinate 125,515 downwards.
AAAATGAAAATCATAAAAATCTAGTATAATGATTTTTATTTGCTCTTTGGAAAAATTCTCCTCATTTATCCATCTTAAAGACATTAAATGATGTGGATATGAGCTAATTTTATATGGATTTTTAGCCCAATCAAATGGCAAATTAAACTCAATTCGTTCATTTCTATAATTAATAAACATGATTAACAACCTAAATTATAATTCACAAAATCATTAGAATAAGCTAAATTAAAAACAGTATCCAAATGTATACCATTATGAATAAATTTTAAAATATTTACTTTTTCTTTTGTATTGATTTTTCTAGATATATAATTTTCTTCCATATGTATATCAATATTATCTTGATATATTAAATGCAATATTTTATTTTTTCCAATAATTTTTACACATTTATTCAATTTATCGATTACAATTTCTTTATTTTTTGGAATAACAAAATTAGTTACATAAGTAATATTATTTTCAATCGCTATATTTTTGTTTAATATTTTACATCTATCAATAATAGTAAAAATCAACTTATTTTTATCATATTCTATACTTCTATAATTTTCAAAACCATCAAACATATAAGAATATCCTTCAAATTTATAAATATTTTCACTAGATAAGTTATTTATATGTGTTTTTAAGGATTTTTGCAAATTCCTATGAGCCTTAAAGTTTTTAGGATATGTTAAATTATGAGAAAGATGAGATCTCAAATATTTTCTAAATTCATCTTTTTCAGAATATTGATATAAACCACCATCAATAAACCATTCTTCATTATCATAAAATAAAGTGAAATTTAAATCATCATCATGTCGATGATAATTGCTTATATGTTTACATTTAAAAACTAAATTTAATTTATTATCAAAATCCTTTACAATTGCATATCCCGAATTCTTTAAAAATAAAAAATCTTTATCTGGCTTCAAGCCTTCTCTTCCATTACTTATTAAATAAATATAGTTTTTATATTCTTTACAATTATGTATTGAGATTTTATTTAGTAAAAAATTATTTATTTTAAATTCAACAGTATCACCAATAAGAGGCATTTTTTCGTTAAATTGAACAAAATATCCTAAAACCAAACAAGATTTTTTCAACAAATCTAATGGAAAATATATTTTAGTATTTTCTTTTTCGTATTTATAACCAATATCTAAAGCTCTTAAAACTTGAGAAACGCCATAATATAAATAGGCTGGACTATTTTCCTTATGACCACCATCGTCGCAAAAAGCAAATTTGAGCTCACTGTTAATTCTTTCTATTGCAACATTTCTTATATCCAATATATTATCAACTTCTAAAAAAAAAGATGCTTTATATAAAGATAAACTTTGATCTAATCCATGATTTGTATTTTTAGAATAAAACTCATCCATTAAAAGTTTATTAACATCAATTGCTAAAATTTTTTGTAAAAGCAAAAACTGATCTTCACTTATATAATTTTTCATAATATTTAAAAATTTAGATATATTAAAAGCTCTTAATGCTGTAGCATGATCATGAAATATCCAAGGATTGTCTAATTTATCATTACAAGATAAATACCAAGAATTTAAAATATCAAATATAATTTCTTTTATGCCTTCATCCCTTGTTTTAATAAAAAAATAAGCCAAATCTAATACATACTCCATCTTATGCAATATAAAAATATAACCTGTATGATCATATGGATTATATGTCCAATCTATAATGTTAAAATTTATGTCTTCATAATCATATAATCTTAAAATTTTATTTTTAATTAAATATTGTAAATCATCTTCACTCATATTCTACTTCCTATAATTAAAACATCGTCTTCTCTTAATCCATATTTTTTATATCCAGCTATATCTTGAGATTTTATAATGTCTGCATCATAACCCATATTCTTTAACTTATCTACAAAATCTTTACCATAAGTTCTAGTCGAATACCTTGGATTATAACCTATGCTTCCATCATCTAACAATATTGTCTTTCCATCTGACAAGTTATCAGGATAATCAAAACTTATTGCTTTCATCTTATCAAAATCAGCTCTATTATACCTTTCAACAGTTTTATCATTATATAAATCTCCAACCCAAAGTATTAATTTTCCATTTTTAGATAATAATCTATGCATCTCTCTTAAACATTTATCATCATCTAATACATGAATTAAAATACCTACACATATAATAATATCAAAATACCCATCTGCAAATGGAATATTTTCCAATGGATAATTATATATAGAATCAGAAAATGGATCAGAAGTTATATAGTTAATTTGATTTAACGATCTTAACTTATTATATACACACATAGCAGGACCTATGTGTAAAATATTTTTATTTTTCATAGTATTTATATGTAAAAATCTTTTTAAATACAGATATTTAAATCTCATTCTTTCTAAAGATCTACATTTTGGACAAATAGCGTTTTTTCTATTTCTATATTCTTGAAAAGAGACATTATTCTCACATATAGGACAAGTACTCTTCTCATTACTATATTTTATGATATCTTTTGGAACAAAATCTTTTTCATTTGCCAAGGAACTTTCAATTTCTGCTAAAGTTAAATTTTCAAACAGTGCATTTTCAAACTCTTCATTATCTGAAATACTTTTACAAAATAACTCGAATTCATTAATTAAATTATTATTAACACCTATTGCATATCTATTACCCGTAAATTTCAATTTTGATTTTAACTTATCATCATTTCCTTTATACCATTTTATAAAAGAAAAAGAATGCAACATTATCACTATATTCTCAAGGCCATTGAATCTATGTGAACTCATTATGTCTAACATATCTCTTGCATTTCCTTGAGTATTTAAATCCAATTTCATAGGATAATTAAATAAAAAATTTGTAGATACTGGAAATTCGATAATATTACCATATTGCACCACTTTATTAATAGACTTATAAATCATATCCTGTTTATAAGACACAAAAGCAGATGAATCATATTTAAAACCACTATATTCCAATGCTTTAAAAGTATTCATATTAATTTGATAACCACCCCCTCTAAACGAAACAGGATATTTTTTAATAATATTAAATATAAAATCTCTACCATATTTTAATATTTCAGTCTGCTCTTCTAATGAATAATCTGGAAAATTTTTTTGCCACTTAGATGATACATTGGCATGATAATGTAAACCAACTTCATGTCCTCGATCATTTATATCCTTAACTATTTTTTCAATAATTCCATTAAAATTTCTATGTTCATATATATTTACAAAAAAAACACCTTTTAAATTATATTTTTCTAATATATCCATTATTAAATAAATTCCACATTCTTTTTCCAAGCCTTCACCCGTTAAAGCAAATGGTACATTTTTAACATGTTGCTCCGTATCTATTGTTATATAATATTTTGTTGATCTAATTGGTGTTAAATCTTTATTATAATTTATAACATTATTACTTTTGGTTTCATTTACATCTTCCTTGTCATCTACAATTAATGATTTATCATCACAAAATGAAACAATATTATCAATTAAATTTTTATAAAAATAATTTGAAAATTCGATAATTACAGGGTGATCATACTTATTGCAAAAAATTATTTTCTCATTGCAACTAATATGTCCAGTTCTATAGCTTTTGTATCCGCTCCACTTTAATTCATCATAATATTTCTTATTATCATATTTTTTTATAAGTCTTTTAGTTTCGTTTCTAATGAAATATAAACATGATCTTGGATAGTTTTTTGTATTTCTCCAAGTGCTAAATATTAAGTAGTTTCTACCAAATTGACTATTTATAGTTACATATGAATTAATTTGAGATCCTATATTATCACCATTGGAATCATCAAAAACAACTTTTTTATTTATATCAAAAATTTTAGTAGGACCGTCTTGGCACAACAGTAATTTTTTATTCTTTTCTATTATTTTATAATATAAACCAGTAGCAATCTCCTTAGAAATCAAGTTAATTTTACCAAAAAAGTTAATTTTTGATATTATTTTTATTTTGGAACTTTGATGTTCTTTTATATTTGCATACACATATGATTTCAAATATGCTATAGAAAAAATTTTTATGTCCTCTATAACTACCATTGGTTTATTGTTTTTTACATACAACACCATTGATTTATTTTTATCATAAGTATCAAATAGAAATAAACTCTTTGTTTTACTTATTTTAATATATTCCTCCAAAATTGGATAGTTATATGTATAAATAACTTTATTATCAAAAACACTTATAATATCATAAAAATTTGCATTATTTTTAATAGAACAAAATAACTTGTCATTTAATTTCCACATTGATATATAATGCAAATCGCTACTACCACAATTTTTTGAAAAATTTTCTAAAAAATTTATATCTATCTGCTGATAATTGTATATAACAAATAATTTATTATACTTTAAATAATAAATATTATCATTTATTATTTCTAAATAATCAATATCTTTTATTTTTATCTTAAAAACACTAATTAAATCCTGTTTAAATATTTTTTTAGAAATATATTTTTTTAATTTACCAACCATTGTATCTCCTTATATATTTAAAAAATTACATAATTTCATATATGCATATTTATAAGTATCTGAATGATAATGCATAGGAGTCCCCCCCCCCCATTTATGTTTATGATCTAAAACTAATATATCTTTAAAATACTCTATACATTTAATTTTAGGAAAAAAATTAACAAAATCATCATATCGTTCTTTTAAAAAATTATTATTGCTAATCAATTCTTCTTGACTAATTGAAAATTTATTTCCATTATAAAAAACATCTGACCAATATACCTTATTTAAAACAATTTTATCTTGAATCATATATAAATCATATATATTTTTCAATACCTTTCCTCCACAAATCAATATGCTCTTGACTCTTAGAATAAATCATATTGGAACTATATAACTTTCCTTTTGCTTTTTTATACTCATTTGAGACTGTAACTATGCTATTTTTTAATATTTTATAAAAATGAAATCTATCATCAATAAAATCGATCAATAAACAATCAAAATCATTTTTTTTAACTTTCTTATAAAAGATTTATCCATATCACGTAACACCATGCGTTTTTGAAAAGATGACTGTATATTATCAAGAACACTCTGCTCTATCATAGCACTTGAAGCCAAAGAAGCAAATGAACTTCTAGCATAATAATCGATTAATTCAAAATTATTTTTCATATCATATTCAATTATATCCCTACTAACACACGATCCAAAAATACAAATTTTTTTCATAATATTATATCCAATTCTTTAGATATAATCGTATTTTTATCACATTGATTTCTTACTCTATTTGCAGCATTGATAGATAATTTCATAAATTCATTTGGATTTTTATATAAAAATTCAATTGCATCAGCTAACAACTTTGCATTTTCTGGAGCAACTAAAATTCCACATTCACCGTCTATAAATTCTGGGATTGCTGCAATGTTGTTAGTGATCGGAACCAAACCACTTGACATAGCCTCATCTCTAGAGACACCTTGAGCATCCATTCTTGTAGGATTTAAAAATATACCATACTTTTTATGTAAATTTGATATTTCTTTTTGGGTTAAAAATCCTTTATACAAAGTAATATTTTTAAAAGATTTTAAATTATTAGTTAATTCATCAAATAATACCCCATCACCGGCTATAAAAAATTCTAATTCTTTAAAAAATTCTCTCTTACTAAGCTCCAAAATAGCCTTGATGCTTAAATCATTCGCATATTTTCTAGAGGTGAAAGGACGGATAGAAAGAATTTTTTTTCTATCATCAGGAGATTTAGGTAAATAGTCAAACATTGAAGTATCTATTGGGTTATGTATAATAGTATACTTACTAGGTTCTAAAGCTACTTTTAAATCACCCAAACTTTCATTTTTAAAATATTCGCTTACAAAAACAAAATGTATGTTTTTATAATTTGCATTAAAAATTTCTGTCCAAAATTTTACTCTCTGATCAGAAAGTTTTTTTTGCCTTTGAATCTCAATTTCACTATATCTTTCAAATTCAAATTCTCTTCTTTGCCAAATTTGAATTTCAGCACCATGAATCCAAACTGTAATTTTAATTTTATCTATAAATTTCTTTAAGACACTCCACATATTTTTATCTAAAAAATGTACTAATATATGATCATATTGTCCACTTATTAAAGTTTCTTCTAAAACATCATTAGAGGCTGTCATCACATCAATACCTTCAAATTCTCTGCATTCATATCTTTGCGTGTTGCTAAGCTTAAATACATCAACTAAGATACCTTTTTCTTTGTATGCTTTTATCCTTGAATGTAAAAAACCATATTTATATAAATCATCATAAGAAGGATATTGTTTAGTTAAGACCAATTTTTTACTTTTAGCAATAAGTGCAAAAGGTTGTGGATTTAAAAAATCTAAAATTAAATTATCTATTTGAAATTTGCCGCTGCCCTGTATGCGTAGACCAAAACGGATAAATTTGCACTCTTTAGGTATGGCCAAAGTTTGAATATCTCCAGCCTTGTTAATATTATGAGAAATTTTTTGTTGGTTTTCATCTTGAAATTCAAATACTGTTTTAAAATCTTCATTTGAAAAAATACCTTGAAGTAGAAACTGTGAATTTTTTACCATGTTAAAAGTTTCTCTTGTAAAAGAATTTTTAAAATAAAAATATTTATGCGTTTCATTAGAAAGCTTTGACTCTATCATAAATTTGTTTTCATTTAATACAAATTTAATTTTAGAACTCAACGGTTTTTCTATATTTTCATATATAAATTTAGCATCCATTTTTATCAAATCAGGAGTTTCATAATCCTCTTTCAATACCCCTTTGAATTTTGATGTCATATTTAATTCTTTAATGTTTATCCCAGAATACATTTTATCTATACTAGATACATATTCTTGCTGTTCTTTCGTAAGAATAGAACCATTTTTACAATAATTAAAACAATCAATAGCAAACATATCTTCGATTTGATATAAAAATTGCCCATTGATAAAATCAGATAACATATCTTTACTAAGAAATTCTATTTTTACAAAAGATGAAGTAATAAAAAGTTTATCTACTTTTTTATATTCATAATCTTTATTTTCCAAACTTATTACACTATCTTTAAATTCATAAAAACTATATTTTCCAAAAGCATTAAATTTAGAGTATTTTAAAGTTAAAACCAAATCTAGCAAATAATTTTCACCATAAAAATCTCTAATATCCAACATCCCAAAATATGCTTGTTTGTCATTTTTCACATATTCATATAATTCTTCTAATTCTGAAATATGTATATATTTATCATTATTTTGAAAATCCAATTCTTTATCACTATAAATCAACAAACAAGCTTCTTTGTTTTCTTTTTGGAAATTAAAAATATCCAATGCTTTAATATATTCTTCTTGCGAATTTACATACACCAATAAATAAAATTTGTACTTATATTCAAATTGTTTTTTATAAACAACAGAAGCTATAAATTTTAATCTATCTGTATATGTATGCTCTTTCATTACTTTTCTTAAAGCATTTAATTTTATTTTCTTGCAATACATTTCATCTTCACATGCTAACTTTAATTTATCTTTTAACTCATTTACATTGTCAGATGATATCACTAAATCTCCGAAAAAATTTCTTAAAGCTCTAGAAAAATTACTTACAACAAATGTATTACATGCTATAAGTTCAAAAGCTCTTCTAGCAAACATTGTTTGAGATTGCTTAACAGTATTTATTGTTATCCCAAATTTATAACCCTTATATGCTTTTACAATCTCATTAAAAGGTAAATTTCCTATAATCATATCTTTATAACAATTAGGAAAAGTATAATGAGAATGAGGATTATTAAAATTTCTATCATAAATACTTATATTTTTATAAGGTTTTATCGCATTTATAAGATTGTCAAAGTCCAATTGTCTTTGAGGATATCGCAAATAATATGATCCAGCGAAATTAAATTCATCTTTGCGATCAAATTCTTCTATAGGATTATACATTTTTGTTTGAGCTGCAAAAGGTAAACAATACACATCTTCATGTCCGGCATAAAATTTATACTTTGAGACACAGTCGATATCTGTAGTAAAAATAAAATCAACAGAACAAGCTATTGGTAAAAAAGTATTAAAATGTACAGGATCTTCTTTGTTCCAAAATATAGTAGGAATATGATTTTCCTTGCAATATCCAATCAACTCTTGAAGCTCTATGGAAAATCCTGAAATCTTTAATTTCCACAAAGAATTCTTTCCTTGCCACGCTGACTCTATAAATAGTAAACTGGGTTTAAAGTGCATAATTTCATTTTTCCAATTTTCTAGACTTAATTGTAATAAATCACATTCATATTTAAAGGATTCATATGTAAATTCATCCATTATACATGCAATTTTCAATAAATCTAAGTTTTCAATTTTACATTCAAAAATTTGATTTTTTCTAAACTCTATATTTCTTTTAAACTTATTTTTTTCTTGAAATAACAGATTTTTATTTTTCTGTCTTAGTTTAAAATTCCTATATTCTTTAAATAAATTATATGGAAGGATTAGAATATCTTTAATATTTTTAGATTTGACTATACGATTTCCTATTCTATATGATAAAGTATTTTCTATTCTTTTCAATTCGCTATCTTTTTGTTTTAACTTCTCTTTGCAAACCTTCAAATCTTGTTCAAATTGACATTTCTCTTTATTTAATTTAGCTTTTTGCACTTCTAAATCATTTATTCTAGTGTATAATTCAATATTATTCTTAGAAGTAATTTCGATAATTTTAGAAATTTCAACAGATAATTTTTTACTATAATTTAATGATTGAGTAATTCTATATGATTCCAAAGCATTGTGATAAGAAACATTGGATAATATATCTTTATATTCTAATCGTTCTTTAGGATAGTATAAATGTGTCGGCGTAGCATTAAAAGTATTCCAATAAACATAATCTAACTTTTCTAATATAACATTAATTCTTTTAAATTCTATACTGTTGATAGCTTCTATATATAACAATGGTCTATATTTTTTTATAGTATTTATTGCCCCATTTAAAACCTTAGTTTCCATCCCTTCTACATCTATTTTTATTATAGAAATATCTTTTTCAAATTTTATATCATCGAGAGGATGTAAAAAAATATTACCAAAATCTTCAATTTTTAAAGATTGTCCTCCTAAATTTTCAGGATTTAAATTATCTAAAACTGCCATTTCTTTTTTGTCTGATAATCCAAATTCATATAATTTTAAATTTTTAAATCCATTTAACTTTATACTTATTTTAAATATATCACAAAGTGTTTGATTAGCCTCAAAAGCACATACATCAAAGCCATGTGCTGCAAGATATAAAGAATGATTTCCTATATTTGCTCCAATATCAACTATAATAGTATTCTTTTTCGCCTTTTTTAAAAAATCTTGAAGCATTTCATATTCATAAGGAATTAACTCATTGTAAATCTTTTTTTGTATATAATCGATATTTCTATTTGGAAGATAGATCTTATAGCTTACTTCTCCACACTTTAATAAAACAATATCATTAGAATTCATAACATAATCCCCTTAGTTATTAACAAAAACTTACAACTTTATCGGATTGCACTTCGATAAATTCTTTATGTCTTACTAGTACTGCAACAACATCTGCTTCATCAAGTGCTTGACTTAGACAAACTAATTTTATATTTCTTTTATTTTGTAATTTTAATGGTAGTTGTTTTATATTTGGCTCAACAACCAATATTTGACTAGCATTTTCACTTGCAAGTTTTATAACTATATCTAAAGCAGGAGATTCTCTTAAGTCATCAATATCTGGTTTAAATGCCAATCCTAAACAAGCGATCTTAGGCCCTAATATATCTTTAATTTTTTTCTTTATTTTTTGCACAACGAAATTTGGTTTATTGTCATTGACTTCTCTAGCCGTTTTAATAATCTTGGCTTCATTTGGATTTTGATATACAATAAACCATGGATCCACTGCTATACAATGTCCTCCGACTCCACAACCCGGTTGCAAAATATTAACTCTAGGATGACGATTAGCAAGTTTTATAAGTTCCCATACATTTATATCTAATTTATCACATAAAATAGATAATTCATTAGCAAATGCTATATTTAAATCTCTAAATGAATTTTCAGTAAGTTTAGTCATTTCCGCTGTTCTAGCATTTGTCATAATGCATTCGCCTTGAACAAAAATTTTATATAGCCTTATTGCATATTCAGCACATTTTTGAGTCATACCTCCAATTATTCTATCATTTTCTACAAGCTCTCTTATAACTTGTCCAGGTAAAACCCTCTCTGGACAATGGGCTATTTTAATATCCGACACTTCGCCACATTGATGAGGAAAACTCAAATCTGATCTTTCTTCTGCAAGCCACTTTGCCATTTGTTCTGTTGTTCCAACTGGAGATGTTGATTCCAAGATTACCAAATTACCTTTTTTTAAAACTTTTGCTATTGCTTTAGATGCCATCTCAATATAATCTAAATTTGGCTCGTGATTATCTCCTTTAAAAGGAGTTGGCACAGCAATAATAAAAGCATCAGCCTCTTCAGGTAATGTTGTTGCTTTGAGATAACCATCATTTACAACCATATGTACCAAAATATCTAATCCAGGCTCTACTATATGGATTTTTCCTTTATTTATAATATCTACTATATTCTGATTTATATCCACACCTATAACCTTAATTTTTCTACTAGCAAAAATAGCAGCGGTAGGAAGACCTATATAACCGAGTCCAATGACACATACTTTATTAAATTGATTCATTATTTTTCCCCTTTATTAATATATTTATAATTTTCTCACAAGCCCTACCATCTCCATAAGGATTATATGCTTTGCTCATTTTTTCATACTCATCTTGATCATCAATTAACTTTTGTGATTCTCTTATAATATTTTGTTTACAAGCTCCAACTAATTTTACCACTCCAGCTTCTACGGCTTCTGGTCTCTCTGTTGTTTCACGCATTACCAATATGGGCTTTCCTAAACTAGGAGCTTCTTCCTGTATACCACCCGAATCGGTAATTATAAAATACGATTTTGACATAAGATATATAAATTCCTCATATTTAAGAGGATTTATTAAATAAATATTAGAAATATTTAAAAGAAGCATTTTTACAGGTTTTTGCACATTAGGATTCAAGTGAACAGGATAAACTATATCGATATCTGGATTATTGATCGCAATTATTTTTAATGCTTCGCAAATTTGCAAAAATCCCTCACCAAAATTTTCTCTACGGTGTCCAGTCACTAAAATAAATTTTTTATTATCATTTATTTTATATTCATTACCAATAGAAGATAAAACTTTTATTTTAAAAGTTTTATCATTTTTAATTTTTTCCGTCATATAAAACAATGCATCAATAACTGTATTGCCAGTAATAAAAATACCCTCTTTATTTTTTCCTTCTTTTATAAGATTTTCAGCACTTTTAACCGTTGGGGTAAAATGAATATTTGCCAAAACACCTATAATCTGTCTATTTGCCTCCTCAGGCCAAGGATTACAAATATTATAAGTTCTAAGTCCTGCTTCAACATGTGCTATTTTTATTTTTTGATAAAAAGCAGCCAACGCTGTGACACTCGCCGTTGTAGTATCACCATGTACTAAAACAATATTTGGTTTAAAATCATTTAATACATTTTTCATGCCACAAAGGATTTTTAAAGTAATATCATATAAATCCTGATTTTCTTGCATAATGTTTAAATCATAATCGGGTTTAATATCAAAAATATTTAGAATTTGATCTAACATTTGTCTATGTTGCCCAGTTACACAAACTCTAAAATTAACATCATTTCTATTTTCCATTATTTTAACTAGCGGAGCCATTTTTATAGCTTCCGGTCTTGTGCCAAATACTATTAAAATTTTTTTCACCAAATAAAAACTCCTTTTAATTTTTCACTAATTATAATATATAAAAAATGCAAATTAAATCTCCCCTATAGCATAAAATTGGATAATACCTACAACCTTATTTTCCTTAGATACAACAATTTCTTTAATTTTATATTTTAGCATAATTTCTTCTGCTTTACTTGCCATAGCATCAGCATCAACTACTTTAGGATTTGTACTCATGATTTCTTTAGCTTTAAAATCAAATCTTGGTTTATCACTTGCTTTTAAAGCACGACGCAAATCCCCATCAGTGATAATACCAACCAATTTTTCATTTTCAAGTACTACACAAAGTCCTAGTTTTCCACTAGTCATCACATCAACAAGATCGTTAAATTCGGTATCAGGATGAACTATAGGAAGGTTGCTTGAAACCATAAGATCTTTTACCTTGGTTAAAAGCTTACGACCCAAACTTCCCCCTGGATGAAAAAGGGCAAAATCATCAGGCTTGAAATTTCTTACCTTCATCAAAGCAGCAGCTAAAGCATCCCCCATAACCAAAGTTGCGGTTGTCGAAGACATAGGAGCAAGCTGCAAAGGACAAGCTTCCTTTTCCACAGCTATATTTAAAAATATATCGCTTTGCTTTACAAGGGTGGAATTTTTTTTACCACACATTACTATAAGTGGAATTTTACGCTTTTTTATAGCTGGAATGATTTTTAAAATTTCTTCAGTTTCCCCTGAATTTGAAATAGCAATTAAAACATCTTCAGGAGTTAGCATTCCAAGATCTCCATGCAAAGCCTCTCCTGGATGGATGAAAAAGCTTGGCGTTCCTGTACTTGCTAAAGTAGCTGCTATCTTAGCACCTATATGACCCGATTTACCCATTCCACTGACTATGCAACGCCCTTTGGTATTTAGCATCAAATTCACAGCTTGATTAAAATTTTCATCTAAATTTTTAGCCAAATCCAAAATAGCTTGCGCTTCTTTTTCAAAGACTTCTTTGGCTATTTCAAGAGTATTCATTTTTAAACCTTAAAGATTAAGCACAACATTGGTTGCAATAGCAATTTGATAAAGAATTTGAGTTAACATTGAAAAAATTTGCAAATTCTCACTATCTACTTTTGGCAATACTAACACAGAATCGCCTGGTTTCATATCTATACCACTATGATATTTTTCAGCTTTTCCATTGCTTCGTATCACCAAAACTTTTGAAGTATCCGCTCTTTCTCCATAACCTCCTGCAAGATTGATATAATATCTTAAATCTTTGCCCTTATCATACACAAAAGCTCCAGGTAAAGAAACCTCACCTTGAACTATGATGAGATTATTCTTACTTGGTACATTAATAGTATCACCATCTTCTAAAATAACCGAATTATAAGACTTTGGATTATCAATGACAATTTGACCCTTAGGCTCTACTTGCTTAGCTCTTTGGATAAATTCTAAAATCGTTTTTGCTTGTTGAGCTCTTATAGCTGCACCTTGAGCTGTAACAGAACCACTAGTTAAAGCTAGAGTTTCAAGCTCTTTAAGCTGAGCATTGATAAGTTCTTTTTGAGTTCTAGCTACACTTTTTCTAAACACTTGTAAAGCTTGCATGTTTGATTGTGGATTAGCTTTAATTAATTTAGAAATATCTTCTAAAGTCGTTCCTTTACCCACAACTAAAGTTTTTAAACCATTATGCTCGCCATTTACACTTATAGTTATATTTTCAGAAACATACTCAGGGTGAAATTCTACCTCATCTCCCGTTCTAAGTAAAACTTTTGAAAATTGCATTTTATTATAAGCACTGACATCAAGTTTATGATCTTCACCATAACTTTTTACGATAGCATTAGTCACGATAGGTTTAGCACCTGATACTCTAGCTAAGTCAGCTAAAGTTTTAATATCATTTGAAAGTTCAAAACGAAAAGGTCTTTGCACATCACCGTTAACAAAAGCGTAATTTTGAACATTTCCTACTAAAATAACATCTCCACTTCTAAAAGGAAAAAGATCCATTTGCCCCTTTAGTAAAAAATCATATAAATCAATATTTTTTATCACGCTGTTATTACGCAAAATTTGAATATCTCTAAAACTTCCATATTCTAAATTTATACCCCCTGCTTTATCAAGATACTGGATCACTGAATCCGAACTAAGTCCTTGATAAAGTCCTGGAGCATTAACGCTTCCTGTTACAAAAACACTGACATTTTGATAAGCATTCATATCTGCATAAACAAAAACATTGCTTTTATAGATTTTATTAACACGTGCTTTTATAACACTTACAAGGGCGCTATTTTTCACACCTAGTAAATTTACAGCTCCTACTTTAGGGATAAAAATATTTCCTTGAGAATCCACCACTAAAACTTGCGAAAACTCAACAGCTCCCCAAATTTTAAGACTGATTTGATCACCAACTGCCATCTTATAATCTGGGTTATAAACTCTTTGATTGTAATTTTTAAAATTTCCATTAAAAAGATGAGCGCCAAATACTAAAATTTGATGAATTTTTGTAAGATTATTTTCTTTATTTGCTATATCATAATTTGAGCTTAAATTTTGATCTATGCTAGTTGTAGTAGAACCTTGATCCTCTGCTGAAATGATTTGTGAAACATCCACAGCTCCAAAACATAAAATACAACTAAAAAGTAAAATTAATATTTTTTTCATTTTAATACTTATGCTCCTCTATTATCATTTTAATAAATTTAACAATCCCAAAAATCAAAGATAATACAATAAATGCTGTTAAAATATCATAAATTCTTTCAGGATATTTTGCGCTTTCTGGAATATCTGGACTTTGAATGATGACAAGTTGTTTTATTTTTCTTAATGCTTCTATTCTAGCACTTTCATAAGCTTTTAAAGCTGCTTCATAAGCTTTTTGCGCAAAAGTAGCTTCTATAGTTAGATCTTGAAATTTAGCAGCCAAATCATTAAGCTTTTGAGAAGAATTGTTAGCTGAAATTTTAGATTTTTCCCTTAAAAGCTGTTTTTTAATCGCTTCAATTTCTGCTTTAAGTGCTACTACTTCAGGTGCTGCATCATTCATATAGCTTTGTAAAGTTAAAAGTTTAGCTTCTTTTTGAGCTAAATTAGTCTCAATTTGCGCAACCAAACTTGCTTTAGCTTCAGCTTGTTTCAAGGGATCAAAAACCCCATATTTATTTTGAAAAGCAATCAAATCATTTTGTGCTTTTTGATATCGTTCTTTGTATTTTTGTACTTCATTTTCAGCAAAAGCCATTTGTTCTCTAGCTGCTTTATGAGAGATTTCGTTGATAAACTTTTCACTTTCTTGCATAATAGTTTGAGCAATCAAATGAGCTGATTTAGGTGTAAAACCTTCTACTTCTACCTGCAAAAGCTTAGTAGTTTCATCCGTATGCACCTTAACTCTTGCTTGGTAATATTTAAGATAAGATTCTATCGAACTTGAATCCCAAATTTTAAAAGGCAAATCTATATGTTGTTCTTGATAAAGACTTTTAAGTTTAATTTTCCCATCTAAAATTTTTAACATATCACTTGATTCTATATAACCTTTTAGATAATTTAAATCTTCGCTTGCTGTAGAAGTACTACCAAGCAAAGACAAAATTCCATTTGTTTGAGCACTTTCTCCACTTGTTGATCTAACATCTAAAATCATCGTGCTTACATATCTTGGCGCTGCAATCAATGTATAATAAATCACAACAAAAATCATTATAAACCAAATAATTTTAAAAGAATCAAATATACTTAAATCTTTGATTTTTTCTAATAAAGTTTTATTTTCTTCCATTAAGCTTTTCCTTGATATACAGCTATTCCTTCATCTACATCATCATAAACCGTAATTTGTCCATTTTTCATATAAATTATTTTATCACACCATTCTTTAATTTCAGCTACATTATGAGATACCATAATCACCTTTGATTTGCTTAATCTTTCTCTATATAATTTCACGCTTTTTTCCCTAAAAGCAGGATCTCCAACAGCTCCAGCCTCATCGATCAAATAATAATCAAAATCAAAAGCCATACTAAGTCCAAAAGCTATCCTAGCACTCATTCCCGAAGAATAAGTCTTCATAGGCTCATCAAAAAATTTTCCTATTTCAGCAAAATCTTCCACAAATTTTACTTTTTCTTGAAGTTCTTTACCCTTGTATCCATACACCCTAGCTACAAATTTAGCATTATCTCTGGCAGTTAAAGAACCTTGAAAAGCTCCATTTAAACCCAAAGGCCAAGATAATTTTTTATTAGTAATTATCTTGCCACTATCAGGAAGCTCTGCTCCGCTTAAAAGTCTCATGAGAGTGGACTTGCCTGCGCCATTATATCCCATTAAACCTATGCTACAATTTTCAGGAAATTCAAAAGTAAAATTTTTAAAAACATAATGCCTTCCACCACTAAATAAAGGATAAGATTTAGTTAGATTAATTAGCTTGATCATTCTTTTTTTGCCGCCGTTAGAGCTTGTCTATTATAGTAGTAAATAAAAAGCCCTATAAATAAAACAAGTAAAATCCAAAATATAGCATAAAAATAACTATATTCATCTTGCAAAGGATAATTTTCAAAAAAATTAAATCTTAAAAGCTCCATTATGTGAAGCAAAGGATTGTAATAAAATATATCAAGTAAAGGACGAGGAGTTAACCAGGTGGGAAATATAATCCCAGAACTCCAATAAAATACTATACTAAAATAAGCTAATAAAGTTCTTAAAGGTTCTACAAAGTGCCAAACAATAGCAAAACAAATCCCTAAAGCAAAAGCTGAGCATATGAGTAAAAAAATACAAAATAAAACTCCAAGTAAATGAACAGGAAATACATCGAGTCTAAAGAACCACCCTGCAAAAAAAAGTACAGTGATAAAAATCACAAAATAAATACAAAATTCAAGCAAAGTTCTAGCAATAAATACATGTATAGGTTTTACAGGTTTATAGGCAAACAAAGATAAATTTGCTCCTATTCCATTCATAAGCTGAGTTACTATACTTCTAAACATAAAAAAAGGCATAACGCCTGAAATCAAAAACATAAAAATAGAAATTCCTTCAGGCATAACTTGATGATGATATTCCCTAATAACAGTTCCTATAATAGTCACCAAAAGCACAACACTCATAGGCTCTCCAACTACCCATATATATCCAAGATACCTATTTTTTCCAAATCTAGTTTTTAACTCTCTAAAAAATAAAGCGTGAATTACATTTAACATTTATTTTCTATACCTAACAATTTACATAAACCATAATCATAACTCATTTTTTTAAACAAAATCATAAAAATTTATTTTTTACAAAATTCAAGCTTTTTACTAAGTCCTAAAGCATTGTTAGTAAATTTAAGCCAAAAAAGCTCTAAGGCATAAATTTTTGCACTTTTATCAAGTTTAGCAAAGGGAAATTTAGAAAAATAAATTTTCATTTGCTCCTTGCTTGCCATTTTAAACTCGGCCTTAGCTTGCACACCTTTTAAAAAGGCTATTTTACTTTCTTTGGCTATATTAAGTGCTATACTTGAATTTTCACTGGCTAATCTTATATGCTTAGTATCTTCATGAGAAGCGATAATAAAAGCTAAATTCTTCTCATCAAAAGCATAAAAAGCACTAGCTGTATAAACACCTTTTTCATCAATCATAGCCCAAGATAAAAGCTGCTCATTTTTTATAAATTCTAAAATTCTTTCATCCATATTGTAAAAATTATACTAAAATATTTTTAAAAATAACCGATTTTTAATTTAAACTATAAATATAAGGGGAAGAAATGCAAATTGATGCTAGCAAAAACCAAAGTTTTTCGATGGATTATACAACAAAAAGTGGCAAACATTTAGCCTTATCTATGTATGACAATCAAAGCGTGAGTTATGCAAATAATGAAGAAGGTAAAACTCTTAATCTTAAGCATCAGTATGGCTTTAGCTTTACTTTTGAAGGCTCTAAGCTCACACAAAATGATCTTGATGAGATTAAAAATGCTATGAAAGAAGTTGAACCTATGATCAAAGACTTTTTAGCAAATTCTAAAGTCGGAGAGTTAAAGCCAAAAGAAATTATAGAATCAGCTATGCAAATGGCAAATGTTCTACCAACACCAAATGATGAAAACCATCAAAATGCTATTATGAATAATTTTACAAATAAACTCAGTGATTTACTAAAACAAAATCAAACAGATGATAAAGATATCAATGCTTCCATGCTTGAAGATAGCAAAAAACTTCTTGATGAAGTTTTAGAACAAATGAAAAAACAACTTGAAAAACAGCAAGAAAAAGCCAAGGAAAATCAAGATAAGACAGATGATAGTTTAAATCTTTACGCTTAAATCATATAATATTAAAAATTATCAAGGAGTTTTTAAATGACAAATATCGAAATTTTAGAAAATATGCTCAAACTCCAACAAAAACTCAACGATGAAACAAACGGCTTAAATTGGGAAAATGGCTACACCAAAGAAGGAAAACTGATCAGTTGGAGACGCTGTATTTATATGGAATGTGCAGAACTTATAGACTCTTTTACATGGAAACATTGGAAAAATATTTCAAGTCCAACAAATTGGGAAAATGTGCGTATAGAGATTGTCGATATTTGGCATTTTATTTTAAGTCTTTTACTTGAAGAATATCGCGATAAAAACAATAAAGATTTCAAAGCTATAGCCACAGAAGTTAATGCTGTAAGCGTGTTTCAAGATTTTTGCAAAGAAGAAGAATACCCTAATGAGGGTGATATTTATAGCATTTTAAATGATATAGAGCTTATTATCCATAAATGCAGTGGTTTTGGATTTAATCTTGAAGAATTACTTTCAATATATTTTACTTTAGCTATTAAATGTGGGCTAAATCTTGAAATTCTTTATAAGACCTACATAGGTAAAAATGTTTTAAATATTTTTAGACAAAACAATGGTTACAAAGATGGTAGCTATAAAAAAACTTGGAATGGCAAAGAAGACAATGAAGTTTTAGCTCAAATTTTAGAACAAGAGCTTGATTTTGATACTATTTATAAAAAACTAGAAGAATGCTACAAAAAGGCATAATTTGGATATTTTAAAACTTGCAATCAAAGATTTTTTAAGTCTTAAATTTTTAAAATTTGCCTTAATTCCTTTGATTTTTAGCCTTATACTGATGCTTTTTTTAGGAGTACTTGGCTTTTCGGCCTTGCTTGATTATTTTAATTCTTTATTTAGCGTTGGAGAGGATTCGTTTTGGGCGTGGTTTTATGCCCTTCATTTTGTACAAATTTTAATCACCATCATAAGTTTTTTATTTTCAGGTTTTATTGTTGTTTTTGCTTCGGTTTTTTTAGCCCTTTTTATCACTTCTTTTCTTACTCCTTTTATCGCTAAAGAAATCAACCAAAAATATTACCATTATGATAATACAAACGAAGTTTCAACCCTAAAAACTATCTTTGAAATTTTTAAAATATTTATAAAATTTATAGGGATTTTATTGCTTTGCACCTTGGCTTTATTTTTACCTTTTATCAATATTTTTGTATATTATCTTGCTTTTTATTATCTCTTTCACAAACTTTTAATGATTGATGTTACAAGCACGATTTTAGACAAAGAAAGTTTTAAAAATTTTCATTCTGATTTTTCGCCTTTAGAGTTTAAATTTAGCACTCTTTGTTTTTATCTACTCTCATCAGTGCCACTTTTAGGACTTTTTTTGCAAGTATTTTTTGTGATTTTTCTCACACATTTAGGCTATCAAAGAATTTTAAAACTAAAAGCTAAGGCTTGAAATATCGATTTTGTGATTATATAAATAAGCTCTTAAAAGTCTTGGAATTTTAGCTATTCTACACTCTTCTTTAAAATTTTTAGGTAATTTTTGACAAGTTTCATATTCAAAAACAATAGCTTGTTCGTTTTTATATACAAGTGCTATTTTACCACCTAAAACACAATCACCCTTTAAAAACTCTTTTCTTTGCGCTGTGCTTAAAAGTAAACCTTTCATTTTCACTGCTCTAGCAATCAAACTTTCATTTTTAGGACAAATAAGAAGTCCTTGAATTTCTTTGATATTTTCAAAATCATAAAGTTTTTTCCTATCTTCACCAAGATAAGAAAAGCTTCTTTTTAAACCCTGATGAAATTTACTCACAAAGGCATTAGAGAAATTTTTTCTTATATAATTTCTAAAATATTTTTCATTTTCATTACTTTCATCATGGAAATAAAAAATATCTTTTTCTTTTAAAAAAGATGAAATTTCATCTTTACTTATAAAGAGTAAAGGGCGTAAAAGTGTATAATTTGAGCGTTTTTCACACTCTTGCATACCTAAAATTTCAGCCAAACCTGCGCCTCGTGAAAGTTGCATCAAAAACCATTCAAATTGATCGTTTAAATGATGGGCTAAGATAAGATGGTCATAACCTTGCTCAAGACAAATTTTTTCAAAAAAATCATAGCGAAAATCTCTGGCTTTTTTTTCAAAGTTACTTTGAAATTTAGGAGCGTGTTTTATGAAAATTTTTTTATGAAATTTTAAAGCAAGTTCTTTGGCTTTTAACTCTTCTAAATCACTATTTTTTCTAGTTTTGTAATTTATCATCACAAGATCAAAGTCGATCTTTTCTTGCATTAAAAGATAAAAAAGCACACTAGAATCACTTCCATAAGAAAAAGCGAGTAAATTTTTACCCCTTTTTAAAAGGGCTAAAATTTCATCTTTAATTTGCATCTACTTTTCTTAAAGCCTTAGCAAGGAGTTTTTTATCAAGGTTTTGTAAAATTTCACATTCATAAATTTGCCCCATTTCCAAATTTCCACATTCGCTTTCATTAATAAGAATTTCCCCATCAATCTCTCTATCCCATCTTAAATCTTTAGCTGCGATGAAAAACTCTCCCTCGCTACTTTCTCCTGTGCAAACTACTAAACGCTTTTGCCCTACTTCTTTTTCAAAACTTTTTTCTATCACTTCATCAACAATTTTTTCTATGATTTTAAGCCTTTTATTGATCACTTTAAAAGGCACTTGCTCCATATCAAAAGCGGTTGTATCTTCTTCCTTAGAATACGCAAAAACACTCACCCTATCAAAACCAAAGTCTTTAACAAACTCACAAAGCTCTTCAAAATCTGCCTCACTTTCACCTGGATGCCCTACGATAAAGCCCGTGCGTAAAAAGCTATTTGGCGCACTTTTCATTAAATTTAGCATTTCTTTAAGTCTTGTGCTATTTGCCCCACGCTTCATGATTTTAAGCATATTATCACTTATGTGCTGCAAAGGCATATCAAAATAATTTACAAAAATTTCAGAAGCTATAATGCGTTTAATCAAAGCTTCACTCGCACTCGTAGGATAAAGATATAAAATTCTAGCCGCTCTTATGCCTTTGATTTTTTCCACCTCATCGATTAAGCGTATAAGCCCATCTTTTTCACCCTTATCAAACAAATAAGAACTCGTATCTTGTGCAATAAAAGAAAAGTCCTTATAACCTCTAGCTACCAAATCTTTAAGCTCAGCTATAATGCTACTTATCTCACGAGATTTTAACTTGCCTTTAAAACTTGGGATGGCACAAAAAGAGCATTTTTGATTACAACCTTCGGCGATTTTTATAAAAGCATGGGAATTTGAACCTGTGATAATACGTTTGGAATTTTCACTCTGCAAATAAGTCGAATTGGAAAATAAATTTGTTTTTTTAAGTATCATTTCATCAATTCTTTCATAATCACCCACACCTGTGAAAAGATCAACCTCAGGAAGTTCTTTCATAAGTTCTTCGCGGTAACGCTGCATCAAACAACCCGTAACCACTAAAAGAGAATCTTTTTTTCTTTGTTCGTGCAAATCCAAAATCGCATTAATGCTTTCTTTTTTTGCACTATCGATAAAACCACAGGTATTTACGATCAAAACATCGGCTTTGCTTGGTTCATCGCAAAGCTCATAAGCACTAAGGCGTCCTAGCATGATCTCACTATCGACTAAATTTTTATTACAACCTAAAGACATAAGATAAAGTTTTGACATTTTTTTCCTATATTAAAGTTTTCTTTTGATATAATTTTTGACTTTAAAAATATAATTATAGCAAAGAAATTTTATGGATAATTACGAATTTAGCGAACTTTTAAAAACTTTAAAAAACAAAGTCGGCAACATAGCCTCCATCATCAAGCCTGAAAATATCCAAACAAGGCTTAAAGAAATCGAAGAGCTTGAAAATTCTCCTTCTTTTTGGAGTGATGTGAAACAAGCAGGGATCATAGGAAAAGAAAAAACCAAAATCACCAATCTACTTAAAAACTATGAAAATGCTTTTAATGCGCTAAATGACGCAAACGAACTTTTCGATCTAGCCAATAGCGAAAACGATACAGAAACGCTTGAAGCTTTATTTAATGACGCACCAAAACTTGAAGATACCATCACAAGTCTTGAAATTTCCATGCTTTTAAGTGGGGAAAATGATGGTAAAAATGCCATTGTTTCCATTCATCCAGGTGCGGGCGGAACAGAAAGTAATGACTGGGCAAGCATACTTTATAGAATGTATTTAAGATTTTGTGAAAGAGAAGGTTTTAAAGTCGAAACTTTAGACTTTCAAGAAGGCGAAGAAGCAGGACTTAAAGATGTGAGCTTTTTAGTTAAAGGAGAAAATGCTTATGGTTATTTAAAAGCTGAAAATGGTATCCATCGTTTGGTAAGAACTTCTCCTTTTGATAGTGCAGGACGCCGTCATACAAGCTTTTCAAGTGTTATGGTAAGCCCTGAACTTGATGATGATATAGAAATTGAAATCGAAGAAAAAGACATAAGAATAGATTATTACAGAGCAAGCGGTGCAGGCGGACAACATGTTAATAAAACAGAATCAGCTGTGAGAATCACACATTTTCCAACTGGTATAGTTGTACAATGCCAAAATGACAGAAGTCAGCACAAAAACAAAGCTACCGCTTTTAAAATGCTAAAATCTCGCCTTTATGAACTTGAACTCATGAAACAACAAGATAGTGCTAATGCTGGAGAAAAAAGCGAGATAGGCTGGGGGCATCAAATCCGATCTTATGTGCTTTTCCCTTATCAGCAAGTCAAAGACAATCGCAGTGGAGAAGCTTTTTCTCAAGTGGATAATATCCTTGATGGGGATATTAAGAAAATGATAGAAGGCGTTTTAATTGCCTTAAAAGCGGAGTAACAGGCTTAAAAATAAGTAATTTCTGCAAAATGTCGGTATAAAAAAATTAGAAAGATAGCGGGATTTTCCCGCTTGTTTTATTATCTTGCATAAAACCTAAGAGCATCATTCACAGAATAATAAACTCTTTTCTTAAAATCTTTATCGCAATAAACACTCACAACTTTATAGTCTTTTTATCGTTTGGATTTAATAAGAAAACATAGTTTGAGTATGGAGTTTTATCTATTTCTAAATCACGCTTCATTTCTTTAATTTTGCCTTCTGGATTGTTAATATCACTAATTGTTCTGACTGAAGTATAATCATAAAGTTTATAATTTGGATATTTTTTCATAATCTCTTGATTACCTATGATTACCTAAATCAAACATAGCTTGATCGTTGCCATTGTTTTTTAACTCGACTAAATCGCCATCGCCACAATCTACAATCAAAGTCATAGCTCCTAAAGCCAAAGCACTTGTTAAAATCTTTTTCATTATTTTTGCTCCTAGTTTTAAAATTAAATTAATATAACTATACCTAAATTTAAAATTTAAATATCATTTTTGCAATAAATTCTAAAGTAAAAATCACGTAAAAATTTAACTCATAATTATTTCACTCAAACAAATTTTTATGCAAAATTTCTTCTAAAACCACAGTAGCATAAGAGCCTTTTTGCAAGAAAAACTCTATACAAAAATGAGCTTTTTCTTCATCATAACGCCATTTTAACTCTTCTAAATATCCCCACATAAAGCGTCTTGAACCTTGCATTTTAGCCTTAAACTCCAAAGTATCTTTAAAAATTTCATTTTCTAAATTTAAGGCCAAACCTTCTCCTGTTTCATAAGCCTTAGCACCGATTAAAAGCCCCATGGCGCTTATATCTCTTGCCTTAAAACGCCCAAGCTCAGCACTTAAATCCTCGCATAAAAAACACTTTCCAAAAGGATAATGCCCTAAAACCTCACCTTTTAAAAGCTTAAAAAATTGTTCTTGTTTTTTAAGTTCCTTAGCTTCTTCTTTAGAAATTTTATAAATTTGGATCAATTCTTTTTCGCTAAAATCATTTGCAAAATGTGATAACTCCACTCTTTTACTCAAATAGCGATTAAAAAGCTCACTTTGAAAAGCTGAAATTAAAAACTCTTTCATTTTTACATTTTTCATTTTTTTGCCACGCAAAATTTCAAGCCCTTCTTTATAATTATCCCCAAATTTTCCAAAACGCTGATAACCAAAATAATTCGCAAAACCTTGTTTATCCAAATTCATCAAAGCTTGTTCTAGCTTTAAAGCATCGCTTGGCAAAACTTTTTTTAAGCGTATGAAAAAAGAATTTCCTTTTAAATGCCCTATTCTTAGCTTGTTTTCATGGGTAAAAATTTCTAAAATTTTAAGTTTAGAATGAGAAAAATTTGACAAAAAACTCTCAAATTTTTTAGGCATAGAAAGGTATTGAAAGGTTGATCCTTGCTTGTCTTTAAGCCCTGCATAACCAAAATCTCTTATTTTAACCCCGCTTGCTTCACTTAAAATTTTTAAAGCTTCATTTGTGGTTAAATCTTTTTTATTGATATGCAAAATAAGATGCTCGCCCTTGCCGCTAAATTCATACAAAGGCTTTTCGCGCACTACAAAATCATCGCTATTTTTACTAAAATACGCATTAATAGGACTATGTTTTAAGCTATACAAAGGCTTAAAAATGGTGTTCTCTTCCGCTAAATTCATATTTTCCTTTCACTGCTTTTCCAAAGATATTTAATTTCACGCCGTGTTTTTTGGCTATTGTTTCTATATTTTGCCGTTCTTTTTCATCAAAAGCAAACAAAATTTCATATTCTTCTCCGCTATAAAGCGTATAATCATCAAGTTTTTTAAACCAAGAAATACCGCATTTATTTAAAGCTAAAAGTCTTGATAAATCTTTGCTTAAACCATCTGAAATATCCATAGCACAAGAAATTAAAGGTGCGACTTCATAAAAAAAACTAGCTCTTAATTTTGGCTTTATAAATACATGGTTTGGTTTTAAAGTGCCCCCATTTTGTAAAATTTCAAGCCCTTTTAAACTTCGCCCTAATTTTCCTGTATAAGCAAGTAAATGTCCTTTTTTTAAACCTTTTCTAAAAACGGCTTTATCGTTAATCTTTGAAATGATAGTAAGACTAATGTCTATTTTATCATTGCTTATAGTATCGCCGCCTATGATTTTTATATTAAATTTCCTAGCTGTTTTTAAAAAACCTTTTTGTAAGGCTTTGATCTCATTTTCGCTTAAATTTTTTGGTAAAGCAAGTCCTAAAAGTGCGTATTTTGGCACAGCATTCATCACAATGGCATCTGAGATATTGACAAGCATTGCTTTTGTAGCGATTTGCTCTAAACTAAGCCACGCTCTTTTAAAATGCACATTTTCAAAAAACAAATCCTTACTAAAACACCAATCATCAATAACAGCTCCATCATCGCCATTTTTTTCATTTAAAAAAGCTTTGATAATAAAATCTTCTTTGTTCATAATGCGTGATTTTATAAAATTTCCTTTTAAATTCTAGTGAATTTTAGAAAAATTTTATATAATATAGAAATATTTAAGGAAAAACCATGAAAAAATTAGAATTAAGAATTTTTAGATTTGATAAAACCAAGGATTATGAGGCTTATTATAAACCTTATATTTATGATAATTATGAAAATTTTGCAAGTTTTTATGATTTGCTTTTGCAAGTTCAAGATGATGATATTTATTTTGATTTTGATAAAGATGAAGATACTTACATGGTTGTAAATAAGCAAATCATACCACTTTTTACACCTTTAGAAAAAATAGCAAAAGAATTTGATTTTAGTCTTTGTATCGAGCCTTTAAGCACAAAAAGAGCCATTAAAGATCTTATCATCGATAAAAATGATTTTTTAGACAAATACAAATATCTTGAAAAATTTGGTGATGAAGAGGATAAAAAACTTTATGCAAAATATGATTATTTATATTATGCAAGTGAAATTTTAGACTATCTTCCTGAATATATGGGCGATGGAGTGTTTTATTTGGCTTCAAAAATGATAGAAAAATATCCTGAAAAAAAGATAGAAATTTTAAAAACTCTAGCAGATAAAGAAAAGGGTATTTTTTATCATCTTGAAAGCAAAAATGAAATTTTAGAAACAACGATCAAAAACCTACAAAATGAAATTTTAAATTTAGGGCTTTTTGATAAAAATATTTTACACTTTGATTTACCTAAAACCAATGCTTTTGATAATGAGATCAAAGAACTTAAAGAAATTAAACATAATTTTAAAGATTTCAATATAGCTTTTTATGGTTTTAATGCTTGCGATACTTTAAAATCGAAACTTAAGGCTAAATTTATTTCCTATGAAAACAGTATAAAAAATAATGGCTTTAGCTTGCTTAATCTAAATCCTACGCTAAGCTATAAAATAGCCGCAGATATTGTTTTGGACGCTTATGATAGCGGGGCTGATTTTATGGTAGTAAAAGAAGAAAAAGATTTTTATCTTTTTGATACTTGTGCTAAAAAACTTATGCAAACAAGTGGAAGGGAATTTGAAGACTTTTATATTTTGAGCCGTTTTGAGTTTTTAGCCCTTATCGAAGGCATACAAGCTCCATCATTAAAAAATCACACTTTAAAGGTTAGTTTGATATGAAAATCTCTTTAGAATGCAAAGATCTCATCATAGAAAAAACTTTAGAACTTTTTTTAAAAGATCATTTGGTAATGAAAAAAAATTGTGATTTCATCATTAGCGATGAAAAAATTCATACCGCAAAACCCTTATTTATCATCTCTAAAAACTCTCCATTTTTAAGCATACCATTTAGCAAAGAAGCCTTGTTTGAGTCTTTAAATGAATTTGATAATGCCTTAAAAGCAGCAGCTTTGCAACTTGCACTTGAACAAAAAAGACTGCTTGAAGAAAAAATTGAC
Organism: Campylobacter sp. CFSAN093233; assembly: GCF_011068165.1. Classification (NCBI taxonomy): domain Bacteria; kingdom Pseudomonadati; phylum Campylobacterota; class Epsilonproteobacteria; order Campylobacterales; family Campylobacteraceae; genus Campylobacter; species Campylobacter sp. CFSAN093233. The sequence continues at coordinate 98,394 of NZ_JAAMWY010000001.1, read as the reverse complement.
GCTATTGCTTTGGAATTTAAAAAAGATTATGAAAATAAAATCGATCTTGCCATAAAAGATCTTAAAAACAAACTCGTAAAAGCACTTAATGATGAATGATGAATTTATAAGCGTTAAAGACTTTTTTAATCACAATGAAAAAAGAAAAAAATTTCTTCAAAAACAAGAAATTAAACCTCCTAAAGAAAAAACAAAAAAAACTAAAGAAACAAAGCTTTATACAAATATAGAAAGTGGTAAATACAAAGGGAAAAAACTACTTTTACCTAGTCTTACAACAACAAGAAGTACTAAAAGCATAGTCAAAAGTTGTGTTTTTAATGTAATAAGAGAAGATTTAAGAAGTAAAATTTTCATTGAAGCCTTTGGAGGAAGTGCTTTAATGGCGGCTGAAGCACTAAGTAATCATGCTTTAAAAGCTTATGCTATAGAACTTGATGCAAAAGCTTATAAAATTGCTTTAGAAAATGCTAAAAATATAGATCCAAATTTAGAAGTGATCCATGCAAATACTTTTGAAATTTTACCTAAACTCATAGAAAATTCAAAAAATGAAATCATATTATATCTTGACCCACCTTTTGATACCAGAGAAGGTTTTAGCGATATTTATGAAAAAATTTATCATTTTTTAGAAAATTTAGATTTAAAGACTTTAAATTTAATCATTTTTGAACACCACTCAACCATAAAAACTCCCGAAAAAATCCAAAATTTTCAAAAAGTCAAAGAAAAGAAATTTGGATCAACTAGCTTAAGCTTTTACGCTTCTTAACTTACTTGGAACACTTCTTGCTTGATCTATCATCAACAATAGATTAAAGGAAGAATCCATGAGAGTTTTAACGATATTTTTACTCTTTATGACAAGCATTTTTGCAGTGCAAATCAAGGATGTAGCAAACACTGTAGGTGTAAGAGATAACCAACTTATAGGTTATGGACTTGTTGTAGGGCTTAATGGAAGCGGCGATGGAACAAGCTCTAAATTTACACTACAATCCATCTCAAACCTTTTGCAAGGTATGAATATCAAAGTAGATCCTAACGATATCAAATCAAAAAATACCGCAGCTGTTATGGTTACAGCCAAACTTCCAGCCTTTGCAAAAAGCGGAGATAAACTTGATATTACCGTTTCATCTATGGGTGATGCAAAATCTTTACAAGGCGGAACACTTTTACTGACTGCACTTCGTGGGATTGATGGTGAAATTTATGCCATAGCACAAGGCTCTATCTCAACAGGAGGTTTAACACCTAGACCAGGAGGAGCAGGTTCTCACTCAACTGCTGCAACTGTAATGGGCGGAGCTAATGTAGAAAGAGAAATTCCACAAAATTTTAGCCAAAACAATGATCTAACCTTAAGTTTAAAAGTAGCGGATTTTAAAACCGCAAACGATATAGAAAGAGTTTTAAATACTGTCTTTGGCGAAGAAGTAGCTAAAGCCATCGACTCTCGCACAGTAAAACTCAAAAAACCTGAAGATCTTTCAAATGTTGATTTTATGGCAAGAGTTTTAGAACAAGATATAGCTTATAAACCACAAAGCAAAGTTATCATCGATGAAAGAACAGGAACAGTGATTGCTGGAGTTGATGTAGAGGTAGAACCTGTTTTAATCACTCATAAAGATATCACTATAAAAATAGATCCAAACAATAACGCAGTAGCTAATCAAAATGAAATCGATATGAAAGATGGTGGTTTTGTAGATCCAAGTTCAAATACCTTAAGAATCAACAATGCAAAAAGCACAGTTGCAAATATAGCTAGAATGCTTAACAAACTTGGAGCAACCCCAAATGACATTATCGCTATTATGGAAAATTTAAAGCGCGCAGGTGCAATTAACGCGGATTTGGAGATCATCTAATGAAAGTGGATAATTTTTTAAATACTTATAGTATGAATAGCGCTTTACTTGATCGTGCAGCCAAAGCAAGAAGTTTAGAATCAAGCATCAAAATAAATGACAATGATATAGTTACAAAGAGCAAAGAAGATGAAGCCTTAAAAGAACAAACGGATGCTTTTGAGGCATTTTTTTTAAAGCAAGTTTTAGATGTATCTTTAAAAAGTCAAAATTCACTCTTTGGAAAAGATGCCAGCGATGAAATATACTCTTCCATGTATAATGATACCATGAGTAAAGCTTTAAGTGGAGGTATGGGTTTTTCAAAATTATTATACGATTTTTTAAAAGAAAGGGGTTAAGTTTTTTAAATTTGGGTCGATATGGTTTGTAGAGGATTATAACTAAGATCAAGGAGGCAGAAATGATCAATCCTATACAACAAAGTTATGTGGCAAATACCGCATTAAATACAAATAGAATAGATAAAGAAACTAAAACAAACGATACTCAAAAAACGGAAAATGATAAAGCGAGTAAAATCGCAGAGCAGATTAAAAATGGTACTTATAAAATCGATACAAAAGCTACGACTGCTGCGATTGCTGACTCTTTAATCTAAAAATTTTCATTCTCCTTTTTTTGAGAGAGAAAAGGAGAAAATATGCTTAAACAAAGACTTGATGAAGTAAATGCTATCTTAGCAAAACTTATTGCTTTAACCGAAGAAGATATAGAAAATATCAAAGTGGCTAAACATGAGAGTGTAACGCCAAGTGTAGAAGAAAAAAACAAACTTATCGCGGAATTTATTACAGCTAAAAAACAACTTGATGTTGCCTTGGTTGAGCTAAATAATAGCTCTACAAAAGGGCTTAGTGAACTCTTAGATGATGAAGATAAACAAAAACTAGATCTACTTAAAAAAAATCTTCAAAACCTTCATAGTAAAAACAAAGAGTATGCTAAATTTGTTCTTATTGTCAAAGATTTTCTTGATGGCTTAGTAAATAAAATGTTTGATATCAATGATGGAATAAATAATGCTTATGGAGATAAAAAGACAAATCCAGAGTCAATTTTCAAGATCAATGTATAAGGATTTATAATGGGTATTTTTGGAACATTATACACAGGTGTTACAGGCTTAAAGGCAAGCGAAGTTCAAATCGCAACAACTGGAAACAATATCTCAAATGCTAATGCAACTTTTTATACACGCCAAAGAGTAGTGCAAACTACAAATGGGTATATTACCACAGGTGGAGTTCAAGTAGGCACAGGAACTGCTATAGAAAGTATAGTGCGTTTGCATGATGAGTATTCTTACTATAAATTAAAAGGTGCATCAAACCAACTAGAATACACTAAATATATGGCTTCAACCTTACAAGAAATCGCTCAGCGTTTTCCAGACTTACAAAATACTGGAATTTTGAAAGATTTAGAAAATTATAACAAAGCTTGGAATGATTTTGCATCTAACCCTAATGAAAATGCCACAAAAATAGCCCTTGTAAAAGCTTCTCAGACCTTAACAGAAAGCGTTAATAACACTTTTGCAACCTTGGATAAAATCCAAAAAAAAGTAAATGATGATATTAAAAATACAGTTGATGAGATTAATAGAATTGGCGAAGAAATTGCTACTATAAATAAACAAATTTATGGACAAGAAGCCTTACCAACAGAACACGCAAATGAACTTAGGGATAGAAGAGATGAACTTGAGCTTACTCTTTCAAAGCTAGTTAGTGCAGTTGCAAGCAAAAATGAAATCAATCAAGACAATCGCCTTGATACAACCATCACTGATCCAGGACATCAATACAATCTAAGTATAGAAGGTTTTAGTATAGTAGATGGAATAAATTTTCATCCTTTAAAGCTTGATTATGATGATAAAAATAAATCTTATAGCATTTATTATGAAACTCCTGATGAAAAAGTTCGCGATCTTACTGCAAAAATTAGCGGTGGACAGCTTGGTGCTCAACTTGACTTACGCGGTAGAAACTATAGCAAAAGCGAAGGAAAATATGAAGATGGAATTATCCAAGGTTATATGGATTCTTTAGATACTTTTGCTAAGACCATGATCAATGAAACTAACAATCTTTATGCAAGTTCTGCGAAAAGTTCTGTTACTTCTGATTATCTATCTGGGCTTAAGGGAGATATTCCTTTAGTTAATTACGACAGAACCATACAACCAGGAAGTTTTGATATAGTCATTTATGATGATAAAGGCGATAAAAAACTCACCAAAACCATCACCATAGATGTAAATACAACCATGAATGATATCATGCGTCAAATCAATGCTAATACAGATGATAATAACAATAAAAATTCAAACGATGATGTTGATGATCATATCAATGCAAGTTTTAGCTACGATGCAAAAACTGGAGATGGTTTATTTCAAATCAATGCAAAATCAGGTTTTAAGGTAGCCATTGAAGATAAGGGCACAAATTTCGCAGGTGCGTTTAGTATAGGTGGTTTTTTCAGCGGAACTGATGCAAGTAATATGAAAGTAAAAGATTCCATCTTAAATGATCCAAGCACAGTAAGAGCAAGTTTAAGTGGGGTTGATAGTGGCAATGACATGGCAAATAAAATCATCCAACTTCAATATGAAAAAGTTAATTTTTATAATGAAGATGGCACTATCGATAATCTTACCATGGAAGAATATTACCGCAAACTTACAGGTAAAATAGCCTCAGATGGTGAAAATAACAATGTCGTCAATTCAAGCAATGAAACTCTTTATAATTCTGTTTATAGCGAGTACCAATCTAAAAGTGGCGTAAATACAAATGAAGAATTAGCCGCCCTTATACAATATCAATCAAGTTACGGTGCAGCAGCAAAAATCGTCTCAACCGTAGATCAAATGCTTGATACCTTACTAGGGCTTAAATCTTAAGCTCTAGTAATATCAAATGAAAAATTTTATCCATCTTAAAGCTAAGCTCGATTTTTTAGCCAATCAAAAAAATACCAATCATTCCCTTTTTGAAACTCCAGATCCTTTGCAAATTGCTAAAATTCACAATGATGAATTTATTGCCTTAATTTGTGCTTTATTTGCCTATGGAAATGCTAAAAATATAGTAAATTTTCTAAAAAAACTTGATTTTTCTTTATTAAACCTTCAAGAAAAACAAATAAAAAAAGAACTTAAAAATTTAAAATACCGCTTCCAAAATGAGAAAGATATACAAGAAATTTTTATCACTCTTTCAAGACTTAAAAATGAAATTTCACTCTACGAACTTTTTTATCAAGCCTATCAAAAAAGAGAAAATACCACAGATGCCATCTTAGCTTTTATACAAAAAATCAAAACCTTAAATTCATATTCAAGTTATGGGTATGAATTTTTCTTTGGAAAAATTTGGCAAAACAGCCCTACTTCACCTCTTAAACGCTATAATATGTATCTAAGATGGATGGTTAGAAAAGATGAACTTGATCTTGGACTTTTTACCAAAATTCACACCAAAGATCTTTTAATCCCACTTGATACACATACACATAAAATTTCCTTGACTTTAGGACTTCTAAAGCGTAAAATATATGATTATAAAAGTGTTTTAGAACTCACGCAAAATTTAAAAAAATTAGATGCAAATGATCCCATAAAATATGACTTTGCGCTCTATCGTTTAGGGCAAAGTAAGGGAATTGACAAATTTAAGGAGTGAAAAATGGGCTTTGAGCACTTAGATACAATTTATTATTTCATACTTTTTTTTGTAGCTCTTTTTGCTGGTTTTATAGATTCTATTGTAGGTGGAGGAGGGCTTATTACTCTACCAGCACTCATAGCCTGTGGAATTCCTGCGCATTTATCCTTAGCAACAAACAAACTCCAAAGCGTCTTTGGTTCTTTTACGGCTACTTTAACTTATTTTAAATCCACCACTCTACCTCATCTTGCTTGGGGTGTTTTTTTTACAGCCTTAGGAGCAGCTATAGGAAGTTATAGCGTTCTTTTTGTAAAAGATGAGCAATTAAAGCTTATTATCTTAATCTTTTTAACTCTTACTTTCTTATATACAGCCTTACGTCCTAACTTAGGCAAACACGAAAGTGAACCTAAAATAAAAAATATCAAAATTTTTCATTTAATTTGTGGCTTAACTTTAGGATTTTATGATGGATTTTTAGGGCCTGGAACAGGTTCATTTTGGATTTTTGCTTGTGTGATGCTACTAGGTTTTAATATGAGAAAAGCAAGCATTAATACTAAAATTTTAAATTTCACTAGTAATATCATTGCTCTTGCTATATTTTTATGGCAATACGAACTTTTATGGGCTGTAGGCTTGCTTATGGGCGTAGGACAAGTTTTAGGAGCTTATTTGGGTTCAAAACTTGTGTTAAAAACTAATGGAAAGTTTATAAAAACTTTATTTTTAATCGTTGTAGGAGCTACTATCATTAAAGTAGCTTGGGATTATTTTAGTTAAAATTAACCCCTGAGCTAAGCTCCCACATAGGTAAAAATATACCTAAAGCCAAAAACAAAACTAAAAGCGCCACAAATAAAGTCATCATAGGCTCTAAAAAAACCAAAAATCTATCCATCAAATTTTCGCTTTTTTGTTGATAATATTTGGCAATTTCTTCACTTAACACTTCAAGTCTTCCACTTTTCATCGCAACGCTAAGCATAGAAAATACCAAAGAATCAAAAATATCAATCTTTTTAAAAGCCTGACTTAACTCAAGACCAGAATCTATAAAACTAAAAAGTTTTTTATACTGAAAAATTAAAAATTTATTTTCAAGCCCTATAATAGCTAAATCAAAAGCTTTAGATATTGAAATTCCATTTTTTAAAAGCAAAGAAAAAACCATAAAAAAATAATAATTTTGATTATAAATAATCAAACGAGAAATCAAAGGTATTTTTAAAAATAAAAAATCACAAGAAAAAGCAAAAGAATGAAAATTTTTATAAGCTAAAATAAGCATAACAATAAAAATAACAAACAAAAATATGCAAAAAATTCCATAGTCATCTAAAAAATTATAAATTTCTAACATTACATGCGTGATAAAAGGCAAACTCGCGCCTAAATTTTCAAATAAATCTTTAAAATTAGGCACTACAAAAAGCATTAAAAACAAAAATGCTCCGATAATACTTAAAAAAACCAAAGTAGGATATCTAAAAGCCTTTTTTAATTGTTTTTGACTCTCTAAGCTTTTTTCTCGAAGTTTAGAAATTTGACTAAACACTTCACTGATTTTTCCTGTCTTTTCAGCCGTTTTAATCAAAGCTAACTCCGCACGATTTAATCCAAAATTAGCATTTTCAAAAGCTTGATTTAGATTTTGGGCTAAAATTAAATTGTCTAATATTTTTTTCATAATCTTGCAAGAGTGTATAAGATATAATTCTCTAATCGCTTCTTGAACACTTAATCCAACTTCACACAACAAAGCTAGCTCTTTAAAAAAGAGTATAAAATTTTCATCCTTTAATCTCTGAAAATTAGATTTTTGAATTTCTTTTATATCAATGATTTTCCAATTCTTTGATAAGGCTTTTGCTTGTGCTGTATTTAAATTTTCAGCTTTTATAGTTTTTGTATAATTTTGATTGTTTTTAAGAAATTCTACTTCATAAAATTTCATCTTACAACCCTTAAAAGCTCATCTATACTTGTAAGACCTTCTTTAGCTTTTTTTAAACCTTGTTCAAACATAGTTTGAAAGCCATATTTTTTTGCAAGCTCCATTAAAATCGTTTTATCTTGATTTTCCCTAATTGCACAAGCTAAATCTTCATTGATCTCTAAGCACTCAGCGATTAATTCTCTGCCAAAAAATCCACTATGATGACAACGCTCACATCCTTTTGGTTCAAAAAATTCACCTTCAAATTCAATATAATGTTTTTTGCTTTTTTGCTTACACCAAGGACAAAGTTTTCTAACCAAACGCTGTGCTATAACAAGACTCAAAGCCGATGCTATCAAGTAACTTTTTGCTTGCATATCCAAAAGCCTATCAATGGTACTAAGAGCATCATTAGTATGCAAGGTGCTTAAAAGCAAATGACCTGTTAAAGAAGCTTTAAGTGCAATATCTAAACTTTCTTCATCGCGAATTTCTCCTATCATGATAATATCAGGATCTTGCCTTAAAATTGCTCTTAAAACACTATTAAACTCGACTCCAACTTTTGAATTGAGCAAAATTTGCTGCACTAAAGGAATTTTATATTCTATAGGATCTTCTGCGGAAATAATCTTTTTTTCAATACTTTTCAACTCATTTAAACACGCGTATAAAGTTGTGCTTTTACCACTACCTGTAGGACCGGTTAATAAAATCATTCCATTGGGACGATGTAAAATCTTTTTTAAAATTTTTAAATTTTTATCTCCAAGATTTAGTTTATGCAAATCCAAAATTTCTTTATCATATTTTAAAATTCTTATAACAACACTTTCGCCATAAATCAAAGGCAAACATGAAACACGAAAATCATATCTTTCATTTTCAAAATCTAATTCAAAACTTCCATCTTGCGTTTTTCTTGATTCAGCTAAATTCAAACAAGCTAAAAATTTGACATGAAAAACCAAAGCTTCATAAATATCCTTCTCAAAAATAGCAAATTCACGCAAAATTCCATCAACCCTAAACCTAATCAAAGCATCATCATTCCTTGCTTCTATATGAATATCACTCGCATGAAAAGATAAAATTTCATGTAATAAAAAATCAAAAATTTGACTGATGCAACTTTGATCATCTCTTTTGTGATTTTCTTGCCATTCAAGTCTAAGCTTAATGCTTAATCTTTTAATCTCCTCTTGAATGCGAATTTGATTTAAAATTTTAGCTATCTTTAACTCATCGGCAATTGCAGTGTCGATTTTTTCACAAATCATAAAAGTCTTAACTTGCTCTAAAAGCTCTAAAGAACAAGGTTTGGATCTAATAATCATAAAGCCGTCATTGTTTTTAATAAGCAGAAATTTAAATTTTAAAAGTAAAGAAAAAGGTATACCTTCATAAATAAAATCATTATCTTCATCTAAATCAACAAAATGCAAATTACAAAAATTTGCTAATTTTTTAAAAAAATCCCAAGAAGTGATATTAAATTTAGTGCAAATTTCATCAAGACTTATTTCATTATCAATATAAGCTTGAAAAATTTTATCCATTCTACTTTCCATCTAATTCCATTAAACCATAATAATTTATATAAGCATCTAAAGCACTTTGAGCTTCTTTTTCTTCGCCTAAAGCTCTTTTAGCCTGAGCAAAAATCAGCCAAGAATCTTGTTTTTGCTTGTCAAGTTCATTGGCTTTTAAAGCCCAAAATATTGTCTTTTGATAAGCTTTAATATCAAAATACTTCTTAGCTAAATTTAATGCCTTTTCATAGCTTGGATTTTGATAAAAAGATTTTTTTAAATCAGAAATATTTAAAATTTTAGAATCAATTTCTATCTTGCTAATATGTGTATTTTCCTGCACCGCTTTAACTTCTTCTAGTTCTTTATATAACTTTTCCCTAGAAATCTTATTTTTTTCTTGTAAAATTTGCGCTTGAAGAATCTTTTGCTCCAAATGCTTTTTATGTTCAATAGCTTGCAAATAAATATTTTTTTGCTTATTATATTTTTGCATTAGCACAAAAAAACAAAATGCTATTACTGATATTAGAATAATTAATAATAAATATTTTAAATATTTTTTAAGTAAAAAGTATTTATACCTAAGCTCAAGCTCTTTAATTCTTTCTTGCATATCTTACCTTAATAAGCCATTCTCTAAAGCACTAAGCTTTAAAATATACTCTTGACTTTTGTTTTTATCAAAAAAACTATTTATCTCATAAAAACTTTTTAAAGTTTTATCAATATATCTTAAATTTCCTTGAGAAATTTTTTGTAAAAACTTAAGACATTTATTTGAAAAATTCATTCCGAATTTCAATTTAATATAATCATCAAGTTCTAAAAGACTAATATTTTTCAATTTAAAACAAGCACTTAAACGACTTTTAAAATGCTCTTTTTTAAGTATATTTAACTTTTTATGAGAACTTAAAACAAAACTTATAGAATCACTATAAATCCTGATGCTTTCTAGCATTGCATAATCATACATTCCCACTTCATCAAGAATGATTAAACTCTGACCTTGTGAAATCAAAAACTCAATTTTTTCTTTTAAGAAACTCTGATCTTTAAAATTTTCATTAATAAAATCAACATTATATTTTTTTGCCAATCTTTGCAACAATACACTTTTACCACTACCACTTTTTCCCCATAAAAAAATAAAAGCTTTTTGGCTTTCTAAAATTTGATTGATTTGATGAAAAATTTCTTCTCTAAATGGAATAATTTTACTCATAATGCTTAAATCCTAGATCTTTAAGACTTGGAGCATTTACACTATCTACTATACTTGGAGTGATAATAAAAACAATTTCGGTTGCTTTAGAATTTAAAACTTCTCCTTTAAACAAAGAACCTAGGATTGGAATTTTTGATAGAAAATTGATAGAATTTTTCTCATTAGATTTATCGTGAGAAATCAATCCACCTAAAATTAAAGTTTGATTATTCTCTACTTGCACAACACTAGAAAGCTTTTTTTGTATGGTATCAGGAGCAATAGTTCTTGGTTCTTTTTGTCGTTTATTATCTTCTGGATACTTAAAATCACTTAAGCTTGGATTAATCCTGAGCATTATTTTTCCATCATCAGAAATTTCAGGCAAGATATTGAGTAAAATGCCTACAAAAATAGAATAATTGTTATAACTTTCACTAACAGTAGTCCCATTTTCAGTGCCTTTAGAACTTTCTTTAACTTGATAATTTATAGTATCACCTACAGAAATAATGGCTTGTTGGTTATTTAAAGCCATAAGCTTTGGATTAGAAAGCACGCTAGTTTTTCCATTTTGAGAAAGAAAGTTAATAATAGAATCAAAATTTAAATTCGCCCTTAAACCCAAATTCTTAACAAAACCTTGCCCATTTTGAAACTGAATAAAAGAATTTTCATTATTTACTTGCGAATTTAAACCTATATTAAAATTTTGCCAATTAATCCCACTAGAATGGTTTTCATTTAAACTCACAGCAAGTATGCTAACATCGATAATAACTTGTTTTTTAAGACGATTTTCTAGTTTTTGCAAATAATTTTTCACACTTTTTAACTGAGAATTTGTTCCAGTTACTATAATAAGACCTGCATTGGGATTTATAATGGGAATTTTAGCCTCATAATCTTCATGAGAATTTTTTAATAATACAATAATCTCTTTTTCTATATTTTGCCAAAAATCAAATTTTTCCATACTTTTAATCATATTGTCTTCTGCGTCATCAAAACTACCGCTATATTCACTTTGCCTTGGTTTAGCGTCTACAGACGCTTTAGTTATGCTTTGTCCTTCTCTGATAGAAGTGATATAACTTATCTTAAAAATCTTCGTATTAATGCCTGAAATTCTTAAAATTTTACCATCAAAATCATAGCTAAGATCATGCTCTTTGATAAAAAAATTAAAAATTTCGTCTAAACTCATTTGATGAATATTGACAGAGTTTTGCAATATTTCTAATTTTTCTTTGGCAATTTTATCTTTAACAATAATACTAAAAGAACAATATTTTGCAAGCTCATCAAGACTTTCTTGTATGCTTAATTTTTCATTAATACTGATATCAAAAAGACGCTTTTGACAATCTAAAGCATAAAGATAATGGCAAAAAAGAATGTTAATTAATATTAATCTTATCATTTTTATTTATTTGGATTGCAATTTCTAAATTATCATATTGGAATTTAATCTCTTTAGTATTTATTTCATATATTATAGCATCATCAATCATATCACCTTTTTTATACCATCGATCATAAATTTTTACTTTATCAAGCATAATTGCAGTAATTTTAATATGTCTTAATTTTTCAAAAGTAGGATTCACAAATGGGTTTTGAAGAGTATTAAAATTTATACGATTTTCTTTATCTATAAGTTTAAAATACTCTTCAAAATTATCTTGTGCAAACAAAGTGCTAAAACACAATGTAGCACTAAAAATATATTTTATCAGCTTTCGACCTCATTGCTATAATCAGCCATAGCGATACGCTTAAGCTGTCTATAGCGACGTTGAGCGTCTTTTTTATTGCGTTCAAAAAGCTCAGCAGCGTGTTCAGGATTTGCTTTTTTAAGTGAATTATAACGCACTTCATTCATCAAAAATTGCTCATATAAATCCCAATCAGGTTCTTTTCCTGTTAGAGTTAAAGGATTTTTTCCTTGCTCTTCTAAACGAGGATCAAAGGTATAAAGTGGCCAATAACCACATTTTGTAGCAAGCTCACCTTGCTCTCCTGAGTAACCCAGCCCACCTTTAATACCATGAGCTATACAAGGAGAATAACAAATCACCAAAGATGGTCCATCATAGGCCTCAGCTGCAGTGATAGCTTTGATAAGATGAGTATAATTTGCCGTTGAATTTACTTGTGCTACAAAAATATAACCATAAGTCATAGCAATTTGACCTAGATCTTTTTTCTGTATAGGTTTGCCTGCTGCTGCAAACTGTGCTACAGCTCCTGTTCTAGAAGATTTTGAACTTTGACCGCCTGTATTAGAATAAACTTCTGTATCAAGCACTAAAATATTTACATTTTCTCCACTTGCTAAAACATGATCAAGTCCGCCATAGCCTATATCATAAGCCCAACCATCACCACCAAAAATCCAGTGAGATTTTTTACTTAAATACTGTTTAAGCTCTAATATATCTTGTACGGCTTTAATATTTTTATTTTGCTCTAAAATAGGGATCATTTTATCTTTAATTTCCACAGACATAGCACCATTGTCTTTATTTGCAATCCAATCTTTAAAAAGAGCTGATAAAGCATTTGGAACTTCTTGCATACTTTCATTCATGATATGTTCAATGCGGTGTCTTGTATTTTCAGTTGCAATTTTCATACCCAAACCAAACTCAGCATTGTCTTCAAAAAGTGAATTTCCCCAAGCAGGACCGTGTCCATTTTTCACACTTTTTCTATAAGGAGTTGATGGAGCTGAACCCCCATAAATAGAACTACAACCTGTAGCATTAGCCACAATCATTCTTTCACCGAACAATCTTGTAATTAAAGTAATATAAGGAGTTTCCCCACATCCAGGACATGCCCCATGGAATTCAAATAAAGGTTGGGCAAATTGCGCTCCTTTTGTGGTTTCTTTATTTAAAATATCATCTTTATAAGTAATTTCTTTAAATAAATAATCCGCATTTTCTTGCTCACCAAAATCCATCTCTTCTTGAAGTGGTACCATAACCAAAGATTTTTCTTTAGTAGGACACTCATGAACACAAAGCTCACAGCCTGTACAATCAAGTGGAGAAACTTGAATTTTAAAGCTTAATTTTTCTCCTTTGGTTCCTTTAGCTTCTAAAGCATGATCTTTTACACCGCGAGGTGCATTTGCCATTTCTTCATCATTAATCAAAAATGGCCTGATAACAGCATGCGGACAAACTGAAGCACATTGATTGCATTGAATACAATTTGCCTCTATCCATCTTGGTACCATAACCCCAACACCGCGTTTTTCGTATTCGGTTGTGCCGTGTTCAAAACTTCCATCTTCATAACCTAAAAAGGCTGAAACAGGTAAATCATCACCCTTAGCCGCATTCATAGGTTTTACGATTTTTTCAACAAATTCAGTACCTTTATAGGCATTGGTTTGTTCTTTTTCTTTAAGCTCTAAATTTTTCCAATTTGGATCCACTTCAACTTTTACAAGTCCATCAGCACCCACATCAATAGCCTTGTAATTCATTTCTACAATAGCATCGCCTTTTTTACTATAAGATTTATACGCAAGCTCTTTCATGTATTTTTGTGCGTCTTCATAAGGAATGATTTTTGCAAGTTTGAAAAAGGCTGATTGCATAATGGTATTTGTACGATTTCCCAAACCTATATCACGAGCTAGTTTGGTTGCATTGATGATATAAAAATTTACTTCTTTTTCAGCTAAAGTTTTCTTTACTGCATCTGGAAGTTGTCTTATGGTTTCTTCAGCATTCCAAATACTATTTAAAAGGAAAGTTCCTCCTTTGCGAATTCCTGCTAAAACATCATAAATTTCCAAATAAGCCGCTACCGAACAAGCGATAAAATGCGGAGTTGAAACAAGATAAGTTGAACGGATAGGTTTTTTAGAAAATCTTAAATGGCTTCTTGTATAACCCCCTGATTTTTTAGAATCATAAGCAAAATAAGCTTGAGCGTAAAAATCCGTTTTATCTCCGATGATTTTAATCGAGTTTTTATTTGCGCCCACAGTTCCATCAGCACCAAGTCCGTAAAATAAACATTCGATCGTACTTTCATCTCCAAGTGAAATTTTCTCTCCAGTACTCAGTGAAGTATGAGTTACATCATCAATTATACCTACAGTAAAGCCATCTTTTGGATTATCAAGTTTAAGATTTTCAAATACTGCTATCATTTGAGCAGGATCAACATCCTTTGAAGAAAGTCCGTATCTTCCACCCACTATAACAGGAGCATTTTCTCTTCCATAGAAAGCTGATTTTACATCAAGATAAAGTGGTTCTCCAAGACTTCCTGGTTCTTTGGTTCTATCTAAAACCGCAATTTTTTTCACTGATTTTGGCATAACATCAAAGAAATATTTTAAACTAAATGGGCGATAAAGATAAACTTTTAAAATCCCTACCTTTTCACCCTTGGCATTAAGATAGTCCACCACTTCTTCAAGTGCTTGAGTTACAGAACCCATAGCAACAATCACACACTCTGGCTCTTTGTGACCATAATAAGTAAATGGTTTGTATTCTCTACCTGTAATTTTTGAAATTTCTTGCATATATTCATTAACAACATCAGGTAAAGCATCGTAAAAACGATTGCTTACTTCTCTAGTTTGAAAATAAATATCATCATTTTGTGCTGTTCCACGTGTTTTTGGATTTTCTGGATTTAAAGCATTATTTCTAAATTCAAGCAAAGCTTCTCTATCTAATAATCTATCAAAATGCGCATAATCCATTACTTCAACTTTTTGAATTTCATGGCTTGTTCTAAAACCATCAAAAAAATGTAAAAATGGCACTCTTCCCTTAATTGCAGCTAAATGTGCTACACCAGCTAAGTCCATGGTTTCTTGCACAGAATGCGAACAAAGCATAGCAAAACCAATTTGTCTTGCTGCATAAATATCTTGATGATCACCAAAGATAGACAAAGCTTGAGCAGCCAAAGAACGCGCTGCTACATGGATTACACAGGGGAGTAATTGACCTGCTATTTTATACATATTTGGAATTTTAAGGAGTAATCCTTGAGAAGCCGTATAAGTTGTAGTCAAAGCCCCAGCTTGTAAAGATCCATGCACACTACCTGCAGCTCCTGCTTCACTTTGCATTTCTACGATTTTTACAGGAACTCCAAAAAGATTTTTTTTTCCTGCAGCTGCCCACATATCGGTATAATCAGCCATAGGAGAACTAGGTGTAATAGGATAAATTCCAGCAACTTCAGTAAAAGCATACGCAGCGTATGCAGCAGCCTCATTTCCGTCCATAGTTTTCATAATTTTACCCATTGAGACCTTCCTTTATATTGATAATTTTTATAATTTTTTAGCTATCAATTTACTATAAATTCTCTTAAAAGGCGTTTAACGAAAACTTGAAATTAGTTTAATCTAGCTATATAATTAACAGCCTCATATGCATTTAAAAATACTATAGAATGAGCTTTTAATTCATTTTCATTGCCATAGCCACAAGTTAAGGCCAAAGGAGTGATATTAGCAGAAATTGCAGCTTGAATATCTAATATTGTATCGCCTATCATATAGGCATTTTCTTGAGTTTTATTGAGTCTTTTTAAGGCTAAAATTATAGGTTCGGAACTTGGCTTTGGATTTGTGACATCTTCAAGAGTAATTAAAGTTTTAAAGAATTTTTTAACTCCCAAATAATCAAGTAAAATCGGAGTAAATTTACCTCCTTTTGTTGTAACTATACCAAGATCTGCAATTTCGCTTCCAAGTTCTAATGCTTCTTTTGCTTTAGGCAAAAGAGTGGTTTGTTCTAAATAAATTTGTGCATAAATTTCACGATAAGCTAATACAAATTCTTTACTTAAATTTACTTTATCTGGATAAAGCATTCTAAACATTTGCTCTAAAGGATAACCTATGAGATTTTTGATTTCTTCATTATTTTTAGAAGTTAATCCAAGGGCTTTAAAAGCTCCTTGGAAAGAATTTAAAATAGCATCAGTAGAATCAATTAAAGTGCCATCTAAATCAAATAAAATAGTTTTATTCATTATCTTAAAATAAATTTAGCATCCACTCTTCTATTATCCGCTCTACCTTCTTTAGTGTCATTGCTTGAGCGAGGATTATCTTGACCATAACCTACTGTTTTGATGCGACTTTTTTCTACACCATATTTTTCAAGTTCATTAGCAACACTTTTAGCACGTCTTTCAGAAAGCTTTTGATTATAAGCTCTTGAACCGATATTATCTGTATGTCCTTCAAGAATAGTATCATATCTTTCATTTTCATCTAAAACTTTTGCAATTTCTTTGATTTTTTCTTGAAAAGTTGGATTTATAGTAGTTTTATCAAAACCAAAATGACCTTCCAAAGAAATAGTTTTTTCGCAACCATTTTCATCTAACAAAGCACCTTCTCTTGGTTCAACAGGACATTTTGCTTGTGGAGTTGCACGAGTATCAGCAACTTCTTCTACAGCTTTTTCCTTTTTGCCACCAAAACCAAAACTAATACCTAAAGTTGAAACCCAATTATGGTTTGCATGATTGAAATTAATTTGATCTCTAGTTTCAAGTCTTAAAGCCAAAGAATCACTAAGACGGAATTTTACACCCGCGCCATAATGTCCAAATCCACCGCTTTTATTATCATAAGCAGCATTTGAAAAATCCTCATATCCTCCACCTGCTAAACCATAGAAATAAAATTTCTCACCTACATCAATACCTTTAATAGCACTCAAATAAGTTCTTGTAATATCTGTAGTTTTATTTGTATTTGTATATTTAACATCAGAATAATGCTCTAACCCAAATTCTAATTGATCAAGCCAAAAATCGTCAAAATGATAACCAAGTCTAATCCCTGGTGCATAACGATTATCCATATCTAAATTACCTTCAAAGTAATTATAGTTTAAAGTTGGAGTGATTTCAAATTTTACATTGTTATCAGCACCAAATAAAACACTTGCCAAACCTAAACATAAGAATATTTTTTTCATAGAAAAAACCTTTCATTGTGTTATAAAATAAAAATTTAAATTTTGCAATTATAACATAAATGATAGAAAAAAGGATGAGTTTTATAAAAAATTGTAGAAAGGTGGGAAAATCCCACCAAAAATATTAACGTTTAGAGAATTGTGGGCTTCTTCTTGCTTTGCGGCGTCCATATTTTTTACGCTCAACAGTTCTACTATCTCTAGTAAGAAGTCCTTTAGGTTTTAATAAGGCTCTAAAATCAGCATCCATAGCTGCTAAAGCTCTTGAAATTCCATGTCTTAAAGCTTCAGCTTGAGCACTATAGCCCCCGCCTAAAGTAGTTGCCTTAATATCCATTGAAGTTTCTTGTTTAGTCACAAGTAAAGGTTGAACCACTTTAAGCTTAATCGCCTCGTGTCCACCAAGCCAAGTGTTTAAATCAAAACCATTAACACTAATTTTACCACTACCTGGTTTTACCCATACCTTTGCGATAGCAGTTTTTCTCTTACCTGTTGCGTATGTTGTTGCCATGATTATTTTCCTTCTTTAGCAATTTGTGCAGTGTGTGGGTGCTCACTACCCGCATAGATTTTTAATTTTTTAAGCATAGCTCTGCCCAAATTTGTTTTAGGAAGCATACCTCTAACTGCTAATTTATACAATTTTGCAGGATTTTTTTCAAGTAAATCACCAAATTTTTCACTTTTTACACTTCCAAAATATCCTGAATGTCTATGATAAAGCTTATCTTCTGCTTTATTAGCACCTGTAAATACAGCTTTTGAAGCATTGATGATAATTACATAATCACCACAATCAACATTTGGAGTAAAGCAAGGCTTGTTTTTACCTCTCAAAATTGTTGCTACTTCAGTTAAAAGACGACCAAAGCGTTTGCCTTCTGCGTCTAAAACAATCCATTCTCGTTTTACTTCGTTTGGCTTTGTTATCTTTGTCATAATTTTTACCTTTGCCAAAAATTTAAAATGTGATTGTATAAAAAATAATATTAATTTTTACTTAATTTAAGTAAAAATAAAGTTTATATTTCCAAAATTTGAATTTCATTTTCCAAACAATAAACTATAAAAGCACGCACTTTATCTTTTTGCAAAATTTCACTAATGGCGATCTTATAAGTTCCTACCTGCTCTTTATGTTTATCTTGCATAGCAAGACCTGTTTTATAATCAATTATAAAAGCTTCTTCATCTTTTAAAGCAAGCAAGTCTAATTGTTTAATTTCTCCATTAAAACTCAAAGCTTGTTCTTTTAAAAGCTTTCCATCACCAATCAAATTTTGAAATTGAATATTTTTAAGTAAAATTTCAATTCTTTTAAAAAGCTTTTCAAAATCACTCTCATCTAAAAAATGTCTAAATTTACTCTTGCATCTTTGAGTAAGTATTTGAAAATTTTCACCCTTAGGAAGTTTTAAATTTTGCATAAAAAAGTGAAAAGCATTTCCAAAATATAGTTCTTTACTATCAAGCCTTTCTTCGCTTTGAATTTCTTGCAAGGTAATTTTTTCAAATTTTTGCAAAGTTTGAATGCTTTCTTTTTTAACGCTTAAAATTTGTTCTTTGCTTTCTAAAAAACCTCTCTCTTGAGAATGTATATTTAAAAATCCCCCCTTAAAATAACTTGGATAATTTCCATTTACACTTTCTTCATTTCTTTTTATGATGATCAAACTTTCCTTAGCTCTTGTAAAAGCCACATAAAGTTTATTAATATCATCTTCATAATTTGCTCTTGTAATATTTTCTTTAAAAAGAGTATAAATAGGCTCTTTAGTAAGCTCTCGAATTTTATCTTTAATATGGAGTTGCCAACCTTGATTGATATCATATTCAAGCATGATATCTTCATTGTTTGAATTGTTTTTAGATAAACTATCAAGTAAAATCACATGATCAAATTCCAAACCCTTAGATTTATGCACACTCATAATACTAATTCCCATATTTTGTTCGCTTACTATTTTCAAAGCACAAGGCTCAAATAAAAGCTTTAAAAAATTCTCCTTAGTTTTAGCATATTCGATAAATTGTATTAAAGCGATATCATTTAAATCAAGTTTTAATTCTTTTATTAAAAAAAGTACATTTTCCATAGCATTTTTTGAAAAATCAAGGGTAATTTTTCTCGGCTCAAAACCTAAAAGTTCCTTTAAAAATACCAAGTAAAACTCATCACCAAAAATACAATATTTAGCATATTCTAAAACAAGTCTTACACTTGCTTTATTTTCAAGCAAAACATTACTTTGAGTAAAAGCAGGAATATTTTGCTCTCTTAAAAAATCCAAAACCATATCCGCATCGCTATTTTTCCAACACAAAATACAAATATCATCATAAGAAATATTTTTAGATCTTAAAAAATTAATTTGCTCAAATAAAGTTTCTAAAGTCTTTTCCTTAATTTCTTGGGCTTGGTTTTTAACCTTTTGTTCCTTAGACTCCACAATACGCACAAAACCGCCTTTTTTACTTTCTAAGGCAAATTGTTCTTTATAATCTTTGATTTTTTCTTTAAAAGTTTCATTAACAAAATCAACCAAAAGCTCTTTAGAACGATAATTAGTATTTAAATTATCACTTTTAATTTGACTAAATTCTTGTTTTAACAAATCAAATAATTCTTTTTTTCCTTTACGAAAGCGATAAATACTTTGTTTTTTATCTCCTACATAAAAAAAAGTGCGATTTTTTTTAACTCCTTCTCCTGAAACAAGCTCAGTAATCAAAGGGCGTAAAATTTGATATTGGATCACGCTTGTATCTTGAAATTCATCAATAAGCAAATGCGAAATAAAACCATCTAAACGAAAATAAATCATATCCTTAAATTCACTAGTTATTAGCTCATAAACTTTTTTACTCACATCTTGGAAATTTAAGGTATTTTTATCTTTATGAAATATATTTTTAGCTTCACTATAATGATTTAAAAGATTCATTAAATTAGCAATTTTATAATTTTCAAGCTCTATAGCATAAGTATTTAAAGCATTTATAAGCTCCATTCTTTTTGCACTAAAATGCAAGTTAGTGCTTTCTAAATCTTGCAAATATTTTGTACTTTCAAATTTTGTCATAAAACTTGATTGCATAAATACAGATAAATCTAAAACTTCACTTTTAAAATTGTCACACAAATTTTTATAATTTTTTACATGAGTAAGACCCAAACAATAACTTCTTAACTCACTATAAGCTTTATTGATATAAGCTTTAGTTGGATTTAGAATTTTAGGACGATTTTGAAAATAAGCATTCTCATAAAATTTTTCAAGCTCGTTAAAAAAATTTTCTTTCTCATCAACTAAATTAATATAATAAGCCAAATCTTTTAATTCATCTTTTTTAAGAAGTTTTAAAAAAATCTCTCTTACATCAAGCCTCTCTTCACTCATTGTAAAATCACTACTTAAGCCCAAATTTAAAGCAAAAACACGCAAAATTTTTCCGAAAAAAGCATCAAAAGTACTGATTTTTAACTCTGTTCTTAAAAATTCTTCTTTTTTAGCATCTCTTAAAGAAATAAGCTCTTCTTTATCTTTACCTAAAAGCTTGCAAAGTTCATTGCATTCACTGGTTTTATTTTCTTTTTCTAAATTTAAAAAAGTCTCAATAATTCTTTTTTGCATTTCATTAGCAGCTTTTTTGGTAAAAGTTAAAGCTAAAATTTCATTAATCCTAGCTCCTTTTAAAATAAGTGCTACAAAACGCACACTCAAGGCAAAGGTTTTTCCGCTTCCTGCACTCGCTTCTAATGCCAAAAAAGGCTCAAATTGACTCATTTTAATTCCTTTTTATAAATGAGTTTATAAGGACAATACTCATCTTGTTCATTTTCAAACTCTATTTCTTCCTTACTCATAAGAACTAAATCTTTAAGTCTTTCTCTTAGCTCATCTAAACTTTTGGCTTTTTGATGCAATATTTGCATACTATTTAAATCATAAAAACCCACGCTTGCATTTTCATCATATAAAGCTTGGTAAAAAGCAAGTTGATAAGAATTACTTGGCACTTTTCCACTTTTATAATCAATAATCAAATTACCTTCTTTTGAACTATCGATACGATCTATAGTACCCTTAAGTTTTATACTATCTGTTCCGAGCTTTAAAATATTGTTTAACTCAAGCTCTGTATGTGCGACATAAAAGCCTTTTGAAAAATGCTCTTTTTCATTTTTAGCAAATTGTATAAATTTTAATTTAAATACTTCAAGATCAAGTTCACTGATATTGTATTTTTGATATTCTTTATCCAATAAATTTGCAAAAACTTTTATATCAAAATCATTATTTGCATAATTTTTATAATAAATTTCAAGCATTTTATGGATAAAATTTCCTTGATTTTTCGCTTTGCTTTCCTCGCTTAAAACCCTAGGTTCTGCTAAATTTAAAATATAACGATAATAATAAGTTCTTTTTTGATTTTCCAATAAATTAAAACGACTAAAAGAAAGCGGAAACTCGAAAGGATTATGCTTTAAAATAGGAGCTTTTATAGGAGTTAGATTAGGTTTTATGCCTTCATAGTCTAATTTTAAAGCATTAAGATAAGCTTTTTGGTGGATATGAGTTTCATAAAAAAAGTCAAAATCAAGTTCATCTAAAAAACGTGATTTGCTTTTTTCTTCATTTTCCACAAAGCAAATACTTACTTCTAAAGCATTCTTCATCAAGCTTTCATAATAAAATCTTTGTAAATTTTCTCTTCTATCATAGCTAATCAATCCTGCTTTTTTACGCACTTCATTGTTTAAAAAAAGCTCATTAACACTTCTTTTAGGAATAAATTCTTCATTAAAATCAACCAAAATCACTCCATCAAAACAAAGCCCACGACTTTCTAAAAGTCCCATTACCGTAACCTTACCTCCACCTACATCACTAAGGGAAAGTTGTGAAATTTGCATGAAAAAAAGATGGATCAACTCTTTAAGAGTTAAAGACTGATTTTTCAATAAATCTTTAATAAAATAAAGTTCTTTTCGTATCAAATAAATAAGCTCTTGCTTTTCATTTTCTAAAAACAAAGCAAGTAATTTTTCAAAATATTTAAAATCACATTTCTCATCAAAATACTTTTTAAACTCTATAAAATCAAGTTTTAAAGAATGTAAAAGCGTATTGTGATAATCAAAAATCATCTGCGTGTCTTCAAAATAATCCTCTTGATTTTTATAGACAAAAGAAGCACTACTAGCACTTTCATAAAGTGCTTGAAATTTTTGATAAAACAAACTCTCTTTAATACTAATTCCACTTGCAAAGTTAAGCATATTGTCTTTATCAAAAAGTCTTAAAAACTCACAAAAACTTTCATCTGGAGTTATAACTGCAATATTTTCAGGCTTTAAACCTTTGCGTACAAAATGTGAAATTTCATCCATAACAAAAGCACATTGCAAAGCCCTTAATTCAAAAGATTTGAGTTTCATTTTTGAATTTTTTGTTTTAAAAATTTCTTCTTTTAAGATCTCTTGTTTTGAAAGATTGATTTCATAATGAGTGTTTATTTTTAAATCAAATATTTTTAAAAAATCAAGTTTTAAAAGATATTCAAGATTAAATTTACTCGTTTTAAAACTTAAAACCACTTCTTTAATCTGAGAAATTTCACTTAATAAATTTTCTTCAAATTTACTTAAAAAACCTTGCAAATCATAAACTATAGCTTCATACTCATCTAAAAAATCTTTATTAAGAGTGTAATTTTTAGGTAAAGAAAGATCATCATAAAAAGAATTCTTTTCAAGCAAAGCAAGATAATTCTTATATACCTCATCTAAAATTTCCAAATGTTCATTATAGGTGGCATAATAATCATTGTTTTTAAGATCTTCTATGCTTTTTTTTTCCAAACTCAGTTCTTTAAAAAAAGAAAAAAGATATTCGTTATTTTTCAAAAAAGCAAAAAATTCTACCGAAATTCCTAGTTTTTTTTCTAAATCCTTACTTTTTAGACAAGCTTCTTGCATTAAAAGCAAACTTTCATAAGAACTTGCTTTATGAAAATTGCTCAAACAAACTTTATCTAAAAATTCACCTATATGAATAGCACTATCTAATAAAGCATTTTGCTGTTTTTTTTGATTATAATATTCTCTAATTTGCCTTGAAGAGCTAAAAATTCTTAATTTCATTGAGCATTTAATTCGTAGCTAAAAAAACCCACTGTTTCTTGATTTGCATAAAACTTTAGCTTAAGCTCCCATCTACCTTTATCTAATTTAGGTAAAGCGATACTTAAAATTCCATTTTTAACTTGTCCTTCTAACTTTTGATCAAAATTTTTAGTGAATGGTCTTGTAAGAAGAACTTGAACTTTTAAATCATTAGAATTTATATTTTGTAATGCAGAAATTTTAAAATTTGCAACATAGGAATTTTGATCCACTTCATAACTAGGAATTTTTCTTTTACCTATAAAAGTGATTTTATCATTTTGAAAATTTACTTTAAAAAATTTATCAAAATTTACTTGTTGTTTTTGTATTTGATTGTAATTATTTTCAACATTTTGATAAGAGTCAAAATAAAAATCATCCTCATACACAGGATGGTGACTTGCTATAAAAATCGTTACAATACAAGCAATAATTATAGCCAAAAGTGAAAGCAAAATACCATAAGGCCAAAAACTTTTTTTAGTTTCTAACATTTTTTTTCCTCTTTATTCTTCTTTGTGCATAGTATAACAATGCAAAGCAAATAAATCCATAAATAAGTATTCTTAAAATATTGATAGTATCACGATTTGCATTACCTATAGAATGTTCTAATTGTAATCCCAAGGATTTTGCCACACGATCTACAATATCTGCATAACCATTAAGTATAGCAGCATTATAAATATCACCTTTATTTGTAGCTAATATCGGCAAAATAGATCCTGTTCCAGGATAAGGACTAAGCACAGCTTCTTTATCAATCAAAGCTAAAGCACCTTTTGAGCCCACTATATCAACTTTGTGAGAATTTTTTGACAAAAGAAGCAATATATAAGATTGAGGAAGTTCTTTTTGTTTATTTAATAAAGTTTCAATTTCAGTTTTATCACCAACCATAACGCCGATAAAAATATTACTTTTTTGGTAAAGCTCTTTTCCTATAAGATTAATCTCGTTACTTACTTTTTGACTTAAAATATTTTCATTAAAAAGTACAGCATCAAGAGCAAAAACCCTAGAAGGCAATAAAACAAAGAAGAAGATAGCTAAAAAAAAGCCATCTTGTAATATTTTTTTCATCCTATATGAAGATGATTTACGGTCAAAACCGACCAAGCGGTGATTGCAGCAGCAACAACTAAACCAATAACAATTAAATATTCCAAAGCCTTACTCATTGTGCTTCCTTTATACTTCTATGATCTTGTTCTTTTGAACCAAACATCTTTACACTTTGTACATCTTTAAGACTATATGGCTTTTGCATCACTTCTTGCTGAGCTTTAAGACTCCAAATAGTTAAAACTGCTAAGATAGCAAGCAACAAAACCGTAGCAATTAACATACCTGTAACACCTGAAAGAGAAAACACGCATCTATTATTATTTTCCATCATTCACCCCTTGAAAGAGAAATTACATACTCGCCAACAGCTTCTTTTTGAATATCATTAAGTGTTGGAAAACTCGGCATTGTTCCTATAAAACCAGCCTTACCACTATGTAAAACATCTACTACAAAAGCTGCAGAACCGTATTTTGTAAGATCTGGGAACATTCCATCTTGACCTTTTCCATCTTCTCCATGGCATGCTGCACAAGTTGCATAAGCTTCTTTACCTTTTGCTACTAAATTTTCATTTGCAGTTTTCTTAATAGCTGAAAGATCTTTTGCTACATAAGCAGCAATAGCAGGGATATCTTCTTCTGCTACACCTAAATCAGCAGCACCAAGCATTTCTCCACCTGGAAAATTCATACCTTTTGAACCATGTTTAATTACATTGATTATACCTTCTTCACTACCCCAAATATTTAAATTTTGAGCTTTACCATTGATACCATCTCCTGTAATTCCATGACAAGCCGAACACTGAACTAAAAAGATATTTTGACCCATTGCTATTTTATCTTCAGGAGATAAATTTTTAAATTTTTCTTCAAATTTTGTATTATGAGTTGCTACTTCTTCATTATATTGACCTATACTTGAAAAAGAATTTAAAGGATATCCCCATAGAAAATACCAAATAGCCCAAACAATAGTCAGGAAAAATACCACAGCCCAACCAGTAGGAACAGCATTTTTATACTCTCCTATTCCATCCCAACTATGTTCACTAAGCTCTGACTCGCCTTTCTTTTCTTTCATTTGCTTAAACATTCTACCCACAATAACTAGTGTGATTAAAATGATAAGAATAGCTCCAATTAAAGATAAGAGATTAACATTATCTTCTAAATTTAACCATTGCATTAAGCACTCCTTTTACTTTCTAATACACTATCATCAATATCATCTTTTAAGGCAAGGTTTGCATAATTTTCATAATTTCTCTCGCCTTTTTTTTCTGTTCTATATAAATGATACAAATACGCATATAATACTATTGACAAAAACATCACGAGTGCAAAAAAACCATAACCTTGGAAAATCTCCCACTCATGTTTTTGAACTGTTGCTAAATCAAATGTGATTAAATTTTTAATCACATCAAAAACTATTGATAAATGTTCCATCATCTTACTTTAAGCTATTTAAATAAGCGATCAAAGCAACTATTTCTTTGATTTCACCTTTAGCAAAAGCATCTTTTACTTCTTGATTTTTCATTTGATCAACTATAGCCTGAGCTTCAGCTTTTACTTCAGCTTGTGCATCCTCCCAAGAACCAAGTTTTGTTCCATTTTCTGCATCATAAGGAACATTGAAAACTTTTTTCACAGTTAAAGCCTCAGCATAAGCAGTTTCAATATCTGCATTATTTTTAAACATATGCTTATATGAAGGCATAATAGAATCTGGAACAACAGAAGTAGGATCCCACATATGATTTTCATGCCAATCAGCCGTTCTATAATTTCCTACACGAGCAAGATCAGGTCCTGTTCTTTTTGAGCCCCAAAGAAAAGGTCTATCATAAGCAAATTCACCACTTACAGAATACATACCATAACGATCTGTTTCTGATTTAAATGGACGAATAAGCTGTGAATGACAAGCATTACAACTATCTTTAATATATACTGCACGCCCTGCAAGTTGTAAAACCGTATAAGGTTTTTTACCTTCAATTGGTCTTGCATTTTCTGCAAAATTTGGTAAAACTTCAACTATGCCTGCATAAGCAATCACTACAAAAACAGCTACAGCAAAAAAGAATGGATTTTTTTCTAACCAACTAAACATATTTTCTCCTTTTTATGCTGCCATAGGCGAAGCGCTTTTTGGTTCTTTATCAAGCACTCTTCCACAAGCAATTGTTTTGTAAATATTATAAGTAAACATAAAGAAACCGATAAGATACAACAATCCACCAATCGCTCTAATCCAATAATAAGGAACAATAGCCACCACAGTATCAATAAAGCTATAAAGCAAGTTACCATACTCATCTGTCGCTCTCCACATCATACCTTGAGTAATACCCGCAATCCACATTGAAGCAAAATAAAGAACTATACCTGTGGTTTGGATCCAAAATTGAGCTTCCATTAAAGATTTGCTATAAAGCTCTCTTTTGAAAACTCTAGGAGTCATATGATAAAGCGCAGCCATAGTCATAAATCCTACCCAACCTAATGTTCCATCATGAACATGTCCTGGAATCCAATCTGTAAAGTGTGCTAAAGCATTAACAGATTTAATTGAAAGAATTGGCCCTTCAAGTGTTGAGAACATATAGAAAGTTGATGCCAAAATCATAAATTTAATCAACGGACTCTCGCGAAGCTGACTCCACTCACCTTTCATAGTAAGCAAGATATTAATCGCTGAACCCCAAGAAGGTAAAATCAATACTACAGAGAAAACCGAACCCATAGTTTGCATCCAATCAGGTACAGTTGAATAAATCAAATGGTGACCACCTGCCCAAAGATAAACAAACATTAAGCCCCAAAATGCAAATAAAGAGAGTTTATAAGAGAAAATCGGCTGACCACTTTCTTTTGGCAAGAAGTAATAAATTTGAGCAATAATACCCACAGTAAATACAAATGCCACAGCATTATGTCCATACCACCATTGTACTAAAGCATCATTTGTTCCTGCATACATTGATACACTATGCCACCATTTACCCATTCCAGTAACAAAATAAGTTGGTACTTCCATGTTGTTAAAAAGATAAAGCATAGCTATACCTAAAAATGTAGCTATATAATACCATAGAGAAATATAAAGGGTTTTTTCACGGCGAATTCCAATAAGTCCAAAAATACTTACACCCCATAAAACCCAAACAAGAACAACAAGAATATCTAAAGGCCACTCAAGCTCTGCATATTCTTTAGATGTAGTCACACCCATAAACAAAGATATAACAGCTAAAACCATAGTAAGCATATAAAGCCAAAAATGAAGCTTACCAACAGCCATTAAAAATCTTGACTCAGCCATACTCACTTTAAGAACACGCTGACCTATATAATACCAAGTTGCCCAAATCCCTGAAAGCATAAAACCAAAAATCACACCTGAAGTATGAAGTGGTCTAAGTCTTGAAAAAGTGGCATATTCTCCTGCTAAATAATTTAAATTAGGATATGCCATTTGAAAAGCTATAAGAGTTCCTATAGCCATACCAACAATGCCAAACAATATGGTCGCAAACATAAAATATCTTGCAACCGTATAGTCGTAATTTAATACATTACCTGGATGCATCGACTTTCTCCTTAAAATTTTTGATAACAAGAGAATATTATAGAATATTAATTATACATTTTTTCTTAAAAATGATAATTTTGTTAATCATTTGTTATGTTTTATATTTTAAGGCTAAATCAGTCTTATTTATTGATATTTATCTTATAACCTAAACTTGGCACATTTTTTATAAAATCTTCACCCACTTTATCTCTTACTCTTTTTATAAAAGTTCTAACAGCAGTATCGCTCACATGTTCACCTATCCAAACATTTTTCTTAATATCTTCATGCAAAACCAAAGCTCCAGGTTGCTTTAAAAGCAAAGAAATAAAAGCCAATTCTTTTTTAGTTAAAACAATTTCTCCACCACTGTAAATTAAAGTTCGTTTAGTTTTGTTAAATTGATATTCTTCAGAAATTTTTACAAGCATATTTGCTTCAATTTTTTCACCTATCAGATAATCTAAAACTTTAAACAACTCTTCTATATCAACAGGTTTAATCAAATATTTATCTATACCAATATCAATAGAACGCAAAAGTCTCTCTTTCTCTGAATACGCACTAAGAACAACAATTGGGACATCATCTGAAATTTCTTTAATCTCTCTTGCCATATCCAGTCCATCCATAATAGGCATAGCAATATCTGTGATAACTAAATCTGGCTTAAATTTTTTAAATTTTTTAAGCCCCTCATCTCCATTTTGAGCTCCGATTACTTTACTAAAGCGTTCGCTTAATATATTAATCATTGATTCTCTAGCCTTAACCTCATCTTCAACTACTAATATTATCAATTCTTTACATTCTTGTGACATTTCTACTCTACCCTCTCTTTTAGTTTTAAAAATATCTCAAAACAAGCCCCGTCTTTTCCATTTTTAACTTTTATTTTTCCTTGGAAACTTTCGATAATTTGTCTACTTATATAAAGTCCTACTCCTATACCTTGACTAGGATGTTTTGTTGTAAAATAAGGTTGAAAAATTTTATCTAAATTTTCTTTATCAATCCCACCAGCATTATCTTTTATTGTAATTTTCAGATAATTTTTTCCAAATTTTGAAAAATTTATTGTTATGATTTTCCTTTTTTTGTTTTTAAATGCTTCTATTGAATTTAAAATCAAATTAAGAAAAACTCTTATTAAACCATTCTCATATGCCAAAACTTCATAATCACTTTTCGAAACAATATTAATATTTACATGATTTTTTTCTATAGTTTCAAAAGCAATTTCCAAGGCTTTATTTAAAGTCTCTTTTATAAATACACACTGCTCTACTCCTTTGTTAAACAAAGTTCTAAACACATCAATTGTTTCTGACATATTTTTAATCATATCTTTTGATTGTGAGTAAATTTCAGCAAATCCTTTTTCATCTTTAAGATTTTGCTTCATTTGAAACATGGCAATACCGAGCTCATTTAACGGTTGTCTCCATTGATGTGCTATATCACTAATCATTTGTTCTAATGAAGATTTCAAAATCTCTTCATATGCTATTTTAATATCTTTTTCATTTTTTTCCAAGGCAATTTGCATTTTTTTCTCAAATTTTTTACCTAACTGTATAAATTCTTGTTGGTGATTTTTAACTGTATTTTCAAGATTAATACTTAATTCTCTTAATTTAGCGTGATTTAGAGCAAGCTCTTCATTAAGCTTAAAAGAATTACTAACATCATGAGAGAATGCTACTATTTCTATTAATTCATTATTTTTATCCAATATGGGGATTAATAAAGTTTCAAGATAGAAAGTTTTGCCTAATTTATCAATATTTTTAAAAATAACTTGATAAGGTTTTTTATATGAAAGTTTTTTTAAAAGTTCTTCAATATAACATTCCTCAACATCTGGATGTTTAAATATTGAATGTTTTTTTCCTATAAGCTCTTTTTTACTATATCCACTTATTTGACAAAGCTTATCACTGACAAAAATTAAATTTCCTTGAACATCAGCTCTTGAAAAAATTGTATTTTTTTCAAGAGCTTTAAAAAACTGATCTTTAAAAAAATCTTTCATTGAAAAGCCTTAAAACCTATATAGGCAAGATTTATACCGTAACAAACAATAACGCCATACGATAAATAATTAAATAAATTTTTCAAAAAATCACTAAAAAACTGTGAAATTTTAGAAAAAAATAACATCGCAGGTAAAGTTGATATTCCAAAAATCATCATTACCAACATACCTTCAAAAATATTTTGCTTACTCATTGCATTGGCTATAAAAAAATACACCAATCCACAAGGAACAAAACCATTTGAAAATCCTAAAAATATGGCTGATTTTAATCCTTTAAAATTTTTAGATTTTTTAATAATTTTCTTTACAAAACTATCAAAAAAAACATTATTTTCAATAAAAGATAACATATTGCCTCTAAAAATAAGAGCAAAACCCAAAATCATCATAAATATACCAAGAATAAAAAATGACAAACTTTGAACCTTAGCATTGATTGCCAAGATATTCCCAAAAGTCCCAAAAATTATCCCTAAAACAATATAAGCAAAAATTCTAAACAAATTATAAATACAAGTTAATAAAAATAAATTATTGCTTTTTGAATTCAAATTTATAAAAAGTAAATTAAAACCACCACACATAGAATAGCAGTGTCCAAAACTAGATAAAAAAGCAACGCTGATAATAGCTAAAAAATCTATACTCACATCAAATTCATAAATTCTTTAAAAATATACTTACTTTCATGAGGACCTGAAGAACTTTCTGGATGATGTTGTACTGAAATAATAGGATAGTCTTTATATCTTACTCCTTCAACATTATCGCCAAATAAATTTCTATGAGTGATATGAGCCACTTGAGCTAATTCTTCTGGAACATTATAATTATGATTTTGTGCGGTAATTTCTACCATTTTTGTATCAAGATTGATCACAGGATGATTTGCTCCATGTTGTCCAAATTTCATTTTATAAGTTTCATATCCAAAAGCATTACTTAAAAGCTGGTGACCTAAGCAAATTCCAAGCATAGGAATTTTAGCTTCTGCAAGTTTTTTAATCTCTGCAATCTCTTGTTTTAAAATCCTTGGCTCACCTGGACCATTAGAAAGAAACACGCCTTGAATTTCACCTTTTTTATACAGAGTAATCAACTCATCTGCTTTAACATTATATGGATAAACTTCTACTTCAAAACCTACTTCTACAAGTTCATTTAAGATATTTGTTTTAACACCATAATCTATAACAGCAACTTTTTTCTCACTTCTTTTAGCATCATTAAATTTTTGAAAACTAGCATTCCAAACGCCTTGTTTATGAGAATAATTTTTCTTAGTGCTAACTTCTTTTACAAAATTTACTTCATCAATTTTTGCTGATTTTTCTAAGGCGATTTTTAAATCTTCTTTATTTGAAATTTCAGTTGAAATTACAGCTCTTAAATTGCCATTATTTCTTATCATTTTTACTAGATATCTCGTATCAAGTTCATAAATTCCTATTTTTCCATGTTTTTCAAGATAATCTTGCAGACTTTCTTTAGCGCGAAAATTTGAAAAACTGGAACTTAATTCACGCATTAAAACACCACTTGCAAAAATTTCCTTGCTTTCATTATCATTTTCATTGGTTCCCACTATACCAATTTCTGGCATGGAAAATACGATAAATTGCCCTGCATAAGAAGGATCTGAAATAATTTCTTGATACCCTGTTAAAGAAGTGTTAAATACAAGCTCTCCAAAAAAAGTACCGCTCTTTCCAAAAGCCTTAGCACTTAAAAAAATATCATTTTCTAAATAAATATAAGCCTTCATTAAAACATACCTTTTTTTCTGAGCTCTTCTTGATAGAGTTTTTCAAAGATAAGATCATACTCTTCGCTACCTGGAATAGGTTTTGTTTTATAATTGCTAATTTTCTCATAAACCTCATCTTCAAGTTTTTCATAAATTTTAAGATAAGACTCTATGCTTGAAAAGATTAAATTTTTAACTCTATTTTCACTCACTATAAAATTAATATAATCATTCTCTACAAGTTCTTCTAAAATTTGATGCGCTAGATGATTATGTCTATCTTCAGAATCTAAAATCACATTAAATTCAGGAGCTAACTTTTTCTTCACAAGCCAAAACATATTTTTACGATCTACTTGCATAAGCTCCATTTCATCTTCTTGTTGCTCTAAAAGCTCTTTTACTCTTTCATCTAATTTTCTTTCATTTAGAATATCTTTCTCTAAAACTTCTATTATACATACCTTAAGCTTTTCTAATTGATCTTTAATTCCTACAAAAGAAGAATTAGCTATATCTAACATCATTTTATTTGCAATATAAGGAATATGTGGTAATTTTATACGCATCTTAAAAACCTTTTATTTGATAATGTTTGAAATAATAGCTTATTTTTGGTAAAAGAATGTTAAAAATGAAAAATTTTCATTATTTTAATCACCTAATTACTAGCATTATTATCTAAATTTTTCAAAAGCAAAGTAAGCTCGCTGGCTTTTTTTGGATCCATTTTAGATAAAACACCTGAAATTTTACGCGATTCCAAAGAAAGCATTATTTTGCTTGCATCCTCTGCATCCATTTGACTTAAAACATCTGCAATGGCTGCATCTTTCATTTGGGAATAAATTTCTTTAACCCTACCTTGAATTTTATCATTGATTGAATTTAAAATCTTTTGTTGTTCTTCTACAAGCCTTGCGTTTTCAAGCTTTAATTCTTCAATTTTTGCCAAAGTTGCATTAACCTCAGCCTCTTTTTTTTCTAAATTTTCAAGCCTTTCTTTTTGCAAAGCTTCAAAAGAGGCTTTATAAGCCTCTAAAGATTGTCTTGCTTCATCAAATTCTCTAGTTTGCAATTCAATTTGAGCTTTTCTAGCTTCAAAATACTGCTCACAATTTTGTTCAGCTCCAAAAACTACACTTGAAATAAAAACTAACAATATAAATTTTTTAATCATCTTTTTCCCTTTTGAAAAAACGACTGATTGCAATTTCATCTAAAAATTTTTCTTCAGTCTTCGCAAATTCTTTTTGTTTTTGTTTAATTTCTTCAGTTTCCAAAGCCTTCATTTTTTCATAATCTAAATGCGCTTTTTGATATAAAAACTGATAATGATTCATTTCTTTTTTAGAAAGTTCTACTTTCTCCTTAGCTCTTGCCAAAGCCTCGCGTCCTACTTGCGCCATACTTAAATTCGATCTTAACTCTGCTATAGATCCTGATTTTGGCAATACGCCTAAATTTTCACACTCTTGGCGTGAAAGTTCATAAGCTTTTTCATGTTCAAGCTGTCTTTGTTTGGCTTGATTAAGATTTGATTCTGCTTTATCAAGTTGTTGTTTTCTTACCTTTACAACAGAATTATATTTACTTTTCATAAGATGATAGTATCATCTCTTTCAGGGCTAGTAGAAATATACTTTACCTTAACCCCTGCAAGCTCTTCAAGTCTTGCTATATATTTTTTAGCATTTTCTGGCAATAAATCATAATCTTTTATACCAAAAACTTTATCCCAACCATCCATTTCTTCATAAATAGGTTGAACATTTTCTAAATCGCTTGGTATATAGTCGATTTCCATGCCCTTATATTCATAAGCACGACAAATTTTTATCTTTTCAAAACCATCTAAAACATCAAGCTTCATCAAAGATAAAGCATCAAGACCATTAAGTCTTGCTGTATATCTTACAGCAACTGCATCAAACCATCCACAGCGTCTTTTACGTCCCGTGCTTACGCCAATTTCTTTTCCAATTTGCGCAATTTTTTCTCCATCTTCACCCTTATCCTCAGTAGGAAAAGCTCCATTTCCCACACGCGTTGTATAAGCTTTTACAATACCTATAATATTTCCCGCTTCTTTAGGATTTAACCCAAGTCCTGTTAAAGCGCCTGCTGAAATAGTACTTGAGCTTGTAACATAAGGATAAGTTCCATGATCAATATCAAGCATAGAGCCCTGAGCTCCTTCTAAAAGTACTCTTTTATCTTCATCTAAAGCCTTCCAAAGCATTCTTGTAGTATCTGTAATATAAGGAGTTAAAATTTCATTAAAACGTTTTAAATCAGCAAGCAATTCTTCAGCACTTGGAATTTCAATTTCAAGCATTTCAAAAAAAGTTTTATTAGCTTCAAAATCTTTTATCAAAGCCTCGCAAAGTCTTTGTGGTTCTAAAAGCTCTCCAACTCTATGTCCTGTACGATTAATCTTATCTGCATAAGAAGGTCCTATACCCTTACCTGTTGTTCCTATGGCATGTTTGCCTTTGAGTTTTTCTTTTGCAATGTCTATTAAAGAATGATGTTTTAAATTTAAATGAGC
The DNA here is from genome assembly GCF_011068165.1 of Campylobacter sp. CFSAN093233. NCBI lineage: Bacteria > Pseudomonadati > Campylobacterota > Epsilonproteobacteria > Campylobacterales > Campylobacteraceae > Campylobacter > Campylobacter sp. CFSAN093233. The sequence goes on along the minus strand of NZ_JAAMWY010000001.1, from coordinate 63,988 downwards.
TCTATCGCTGATATATAATCTACCTTTTAAATTTTCAAATTGAGCCATTTCAGCGATCAATACTTCAGGAGAAACCACAACTCCATTTCCGATAATATTAATACATCTTGGATGCAAAACTCCACTTGGCATAAGATGAAGCGCATATCTTACACCATTTACCCAAATCGTATGTCCTGCATTGTGTCCACCTGCACTTCTGCAAACAAAATCATAATTTTCACATAATTTATCAACTACCTTGCCTTTTCCTTCATCGCCCCATTGAATGCCGACAATAATATCTGCTTTGCTCATAAAAATTTCCTTGATTTTACTTAATATTGGCGAGAAGATGAGAGAATCGAACTCCCCAAAGAATAGTCAACTATCCTTTCATCTGATTTGAAGTCAGTGGCGATCACCAGATACGCTAATCTTCCAAAGTGATAATTATAGCGATTTTTAATGAAAAACAAAATAAATTTATCAATATTCTTTTTGACTTCACATTAAATTTAAGCTATAATCTCACTCTTTTTTAGCATCAAGTTTTGATGATTACATTTTTAGGATCTTTCTTTGAATTCTTTTAAACAAAAATATTTAATCAATTTTTGGGACAATTCCCGTTCTATGATTGCACTTGGAATTTTAAGTGCAGTGTATTTTGGAATTTTTGGTGGAGTTTGGGCTGTTACTGGAGAAATGACGCGTTGGGGTGGTGAATTTTTAGAACTTTTAGGTATGAATTTAGATGGATATTCTTATTACCAAAAGCAAAATTTAAATGGAACCCCTTTAACAAGAACTGATGGTATTATGCTCATAGGTATGTTTATAGGTTGTTTAGTAGCCGCACTTTTAGCTAACAAAGTCAAATTTCGTCTACCTGCTAGCAATATAAGAATTTTTCAAGCAATAGTAGGTGGAATTCTTTCAGGATATGGAGCAAGACTTGCATTTGGATGCAATTTAGCTAATTTTTTTACAGGTTTACCTTATTTTTCTTTACACACTTGGCTTTTTACTGTTTTTATGGTTTTAGGAATTTATCTAGGAGTAAAAATTTGCAACACTTCCTTTTTTAAATCTAAAGCTAAATTAGAACGGGTAAATAAAGAAAACTTGCCGCTAAACAAGCAAAGTTTGCGTACAAAACTATATTTTAACTTAGGCATATTGCTTTTCATAGCCTTTTTGGTTTGGGTGTTTTATCTTGTTTTTACAAATGGCAATATCAGCACACAAAACAAACAAAGTCTTCTAGCTTTAGCACTGATTTTTGGTTTTGTTTTTGGTTTTGTTATTTCTAGGGGGCAAATTTGTTTTACTTCTTGCTTTAGAGATTTATTTTTATTTGGTAGAGATAATGCTATAAAAGGCGCATTAATCGGTATGATTATCGCCTCTTTAATCTCTTTTGCTTTTATCTTGCAGGGTCATACTAGTAAACTCATAGAACTTTCTCCTGCTGTAGCTGTGGGGGCATTTTTATTTGGTTTTGGTATAGTTTTTGCCGGAGGTTGTGAGTGTGGTTGGACTTATCGTGCCTTTGAAGGACAAAGTCATTTTATGATAGTAGGAATTGCAAACATAATAGGAACTATGATTTTAGCCTTAAGTTATGACTTTTTACCAAAGGCTCTTAAAGAAGGTGTAAAAATCAATCTTTTAACTGAATTTGGAAATTTAAATGGATTTTTTATCAACCTTGTTTTATTTATCCTAATGTTTGCTTTTGTGGTATTTTACAAAAAACACTTCTTTAAAAATCAACTTAAAGGATAAACAATGAAAATTACTTATAGTTTAAATTTGCAAGGTGAAGCTTGCCCTTATCCTGCTATAGCAACACTTGATGTCTTACCTAAGCTTAAAAGTGGAGAAATTTTAGAAGTACTTTGTGATTGTCCACAAAGTATCAATTCCATACCTCAAGATGCAAAAAACCGTGGTTTTAAAGTGCTTGAAATCGATCAAAGTGGACCCACGCTAAGATTTTTAATACAAAAGCCTTAAAAAAGGCTTTTGTTCTCAAAGCTCTTTTAACATCTTTTCATAAGCTGCTTTAGTTCCAGATCTTACATTTGTAAACAAACTTGCAATAATAATCACCGCCGAAGCTGCTAAAAACCCTGGAACTATTTCATAAAGACCCGAATTTGCAAAATTCTTCCAAAGTACCACAGTAGCAGCTCCTGTTATCATACCTAAGATTGCTCCTACTCTTGTCATCCTACTCCAAAATAAAGAAAAAAGCATTACAGAACCAAAAGAAGCTCCAAATCCGGCCCATGCATAAGAAACTATACTCAAAACACTTGAGTTTTTATCAGTAGAAATCAAAAACGCTATTACAGCTACCAATAAAACACCTAATTTACCTAAATTTAATACAACATGACTTGGCGCATCTTCTCTAAAAATCTTTTTATAAAAATCTTCCGCTATAGTAGAACTTGAAACCAGCAATTGTGAACTTGCTGTACTCATAATAGCTGCTAAAATAGCACTGAGTAAAATACCTGCTATCCAAGGATTAAATAAAAGCTGCGACATCACGATGAAAATCTTTTCAGGATCTTGCAAACTTAATTCAAATTTATGCACATAAGCTATGCCCAAAATACCTATCATACAAGCACTTAAAAGACAAACCGCCATCCAAGCAATACCTATAAAAGTGGCCATAGGAATATCTTTAGTAGAACGAATCGACATAAAACGCACTAAAATATGTGGTTGACCAAAATAACCCAAACCCCAAGCAAGTGCAGATATAATACTTATAACTCCTACTCCTTCGCCCATAGATAAAGCTTGTGGTTTTATTTCTCTTACTATATTCATCGCTTCACCAAAGCCACCTAAATGATAAAGCATAACCAAAGGTACAATAATTAAAGCCATCATCATTAAAAGCCCTTGTATCATATCCGTCCAACAAACCGCCTTATATCCACCTAAAAAAGTATAAGCAACAATAATAATCGTTCCAGTAGTTAAAGCATAATCGTATCTGATACCAAAAGTACTTTCAAAAAGTTTTGCTCCGCTTACAAGCCCTGATGAAACATAAAAGGTAAAAAATATCAAAATTACCACCGCACATACGATGCGCAGTATATGTTTATCATCATCAAAACGAGTTTCAAAATAATCAGGAATAGTCAAAGAATTTGCAATCACACTGGTATAAATTCTAAGTCTTTTTGCCACAAAAATCCAATTTAAACTAGCTCCTATAGTAAGCCCAATTGCAATATAAGAATCTATAAAACCACTTACATATAAAGCTCCCGGTAAACCCATTAAAAGCCAACCACTCATATCAGAAGCCCCTGCGCTAAGTGCAGATATCACAGGCCCCATAGTACGCCCACCTAGAAAATAATCCTCTGAATTTTTATTTTGTTTATAAAAATAAAAACCTATATAAAGCATTAATAAGGCATAAGCTACAAACATCACTGCTATTGGGGTATTAATTTGAACCACTTCCATCAATCTCTCCTTGATCATTAAGATATTGCTCTAATGCCTAAATTTCCATAACGATGAAAAGATATACTTAAAGCTTTTTCATTAAAATAATTTAAAAGTTCAAAACGACCATTTAATAATGGCTTTTCTCTTATAATGATTTTAGCAAGCTTTGCAGCCTCTTTATAAATCTCATCATTTACATCTGGCTTTGCTAAATAACGCACTCTTTCATATTCTTTAATACTCTTGATAAAATTTTCTTTATTTTCTTTTAAAAACAATACTTTTGCTCCTATGCTTTGAACAATTCGTTCTATTATACTAACATCTTGTTCATCATAACTGATACTTAGATCAATATTTGCAATATTTGCACCTAAAACCACACCTAAAACATCTTTTAAGCTTTCATTTCCACAAAGTCTTAAAACCATATTCTTTATTTTAGTATAAGAAAAAAGATTATCTTCTCCACGAATATTGACATAATCTTTTGAAACACTAAACTCGTTTTTATAATGATAAGCATAAGATTGAGACATTTTAATTAAATTGTTCATAAAATCTTGTGCTTCTTTTAAATCTATTTGTGCTAATTTTTTTGAAAATTTATCTTCAATTAAATGATCATCAAAATCTTCTTGCTTAACCTCTAAAAATTGAGTGATATAATTATAAATTCCCACTTTTCTACCCAAACCTATAGCTGATTTTTTAATCCCACCAAAAGGTTGACGCAGCACTATAGCCCCTGTGGTTGGTTTATTGATATAAATATTTCCTGCTTCTATGTGAGTGTGAAAATACTCCCATTCTCTTTCATCTAAGCTTTCAAAACCTGCAGTTAAACCATAACCTGTGGAATTTACTATATCAATAGCTTCTTTTAAGTCTTTAGCCTTCATCACACTTAAAATCGGTACAAAAAGTTCATTCATATGAGTAAAATCACCCTTTTTAGTGCCATATTTTATGCCTGGAGTCATCAAATAAGGATTATCCTCTAAAAACTTAGGTTTTAATGCCCATTCTTCATAAGGTTGTAATTCATCTAAGGCCTTTTGAACTTTAGAACTTGGCTTATCAGCTAAAGTACCTAATTTATTTTTAAATTCAAAAGGATTGCCCACTGCCATAGAACTCGCAGCATCCACTAAAGTCTTTTTAAATTCTTCATCATGATAAACCTCTTCTTCTAAGACTAGCAAAGAAGTAGCTGAACATTTTTGACCGCTATTACTAAAAGCAGAATGAATGATATTTTTAATCGCACTATCACGATCAGCAAATTTAGAAACTATAGTCGCATTCTTTCCGCCAGTTTCAGCACTTAAAAGCAAGGTTGGATTAGCTTTTAACATAGCATAAGCAGTATCCTCTCCTCCTGTAAGAATTGAAAATTTAATCGCTTCATCAATAAGTAAATATTTAGAAATATCACTTCCTTTTGAAGGTAAGAAAATCAAAGCATCTTTTGGAATACCCGAATCCCAAAAACACTTACAAAGCATATAACCTGTTAGAGTTGAAAGTGAAGAAGGTTTGTAAATCACCACATTACCTGCGGCTAGTGGTGCAGCTATAGTACCTACTGAAATTCCTATAGGAAAATTCCAAGGAGCTATGGTAACCCCTATACCTTTAGGTGTGAATGTAACTTTTGGATTTTGTTTTTTAAGCTCTTCTAAAGAGTGCGGATAAAACTCTATAAAATCAATAGCCTCGCTTACTTCAGGATCGATCTCTAAAAAGGTTTTGCCCACTTCTAAAGCTGCCAAACCTATCAAATCCCCTCTTCTTTCTCTCATCAGTTTTGCACTTTTGGCTAAAATTTGATAAATTTCATCATGACTTTTTTGTGTAAATTTGGAATTTTTAGCTACTTCTAAAGCTTGTTTGATTTCTTTTTCTCCTGCTAAATAAGCCTTTCCTATAACTCTATCTTCGATCTTATCTTTAACTTCTAAAACATTTAAATTTTCTGCTTTAAAATCAAGTTCGCCTATAACAGGATAAACATCATAATCTTTTAAATTTTCATATTTAGTTTTAATTTCTTTAGCCCACGCTCTATTTTGTGCTAAAATAAAATCCGTATCGCTTTCATTGCTAAATTTTTTACTTTCATAAGAACTTATGATATTTGATTCTTTATTTCTATCTTGCTTACGATGTGTAGTATTATCAAGAGTTTTTATGCCTTCTAAAGATTTTAAAAAAAGTTCTTTTTGGATATTCCAGTTCTTATCTCCTACTTTAAGATTGAAAAAATAACGCATAAAATTATCTTCACTTGTATTTTCATCAAGGCGTCTTACAAGATAAGCAATGGCATTGTTAAAATGTGCTTCATCGCAAACTGGGGCATAAAGGATTAGATCATGCATTTTAGATAATTCATAAGAACATTGCAAACTCATACCTTCAAGCATTTCAAAAGTAAAAGAATCCAAAGCACCCACTTCACTTATGCGTGTATAAGCATAAGCAATCTCAAAGATATTATGACTTGCAATTCCTATGTTGATGTATTTATAATTGTCTCCTTCAAGAATAAAATCAAGCATTTTATTATAATTACTATCAGTATCTATTTTTTTGTAAAAAGTAGGAAGCTCCCAACCCCTTTGAGACGCAATGGTTTCTTCACTTTCCATATTAGCACCCTTAACAAAACGGATCTTAATAGGCTTCATACCTTTTAAAACCCTCTCTTTTGAAAAAGCAAAAAGTTTTTTAAGATACTTATAAGAATCAGGAATATAAGCTTGCAAAACAATCCCTGCTTTAATATCAAATTTAGCCACACTTTCCATAAAAGCTGCAACGGTGAGTTCTAAATCCCTAAATTCTTCCATATCAAGATTGATAAATTTAGATACACCTTGTTTTTTCTCTTCTTCTAAGGCTAAAGCATAAAGATAATCTAGTCTTTTTACGACCTCTTCTTTAGAATAATTAAAATCTATAATATTAATTTGTGAAAAAATAGTAGTAATTTTTATGGAAATATAAGTGATATAGCTTGATTTTAAGGCTTCTTCGTATTTTTGCATACGATATTTACTCTCAGCTTCACCTAAAACCTCTTCGCCGATTAAATTCACATTTAAGGTAATTTTATCTTGCTCTTTTCTTTTCTTAATATGTGGTTCTAAAACACTAGGATTTGCATCTAGAACCATAGCTTTAGTATCTTCTCTTAAATGTTTGACAAAAAAAGGTACACTTAAATTAGGAGCAAATTTGCCAAAATTTAAAAAGCTAAAAAGTAGGAATTTTTCAAAAGTGCTAAAAAAATCCGCTATGCCATATTTACTCAAAGTATATTCTATAAGCTCAAAACTTGCATTTTTATCTTTACATCTAAAAGAACGATCTAAAAGCTCTATAAGCATAACTTTATTTTTGGGATTATTAAGAAGTTTTTGCATTTTAGCATGGAATTCTTTTTCAGAATTTGAAATATTGGCTTCTATTTGTCCTTGCAATTCTTCAGCTAAGGCTAAAGCTTTTTGTATCATTTCGTATCTCCTAAGATAAAATAAATTTTAATAAATAATATATAAATAAGATAAAAATAATATTTTAAATCATAGAAAATGTATAAAAAATGATAAAAAAAATTTTAATGGGTATATAAGTAACAAAAATTAAGAAATGATAATATCATTTTCTTGCTTATTTACAACCTTAGCAATAATTTTAGCTTGAATATTTTCATCTTCTAGTTTTTTTAAACATTCTAAGGAATCTTTTTCACTTATAGAAATTAAAAGTCCTCCTGAAGTTTGTGGATCACAAAGTAATAATTTTTCTTCATTTAAATCAGGGGTAAGTTCTTTTATAAATTCTAAATTTTTATAAGCTCCAGCAGGAATTAAACCCATATTAAAATACTCTTTTACTCCATCTAAAAAAGGAAGTTCACTTTCAAAAATTTCAAAAGAAATATTTTTATTTAGCATTTCTTTTAAATGTCCTAAAAGTCCAAAACCTGTAACATCACTCATGGCACTTGGATGAAATTTAAGAGCAATTTGACTGGCTTTATAATTTAACTCCATCATGTTTTTAAGCATTATATCTAAATGTTTTTGATTTAACATTTGCGCCTTTAAAGCTGTACTTAAAATTCCTGTTCCTAAAGGCTTGGTTAAAATGATACAATCTCCGATTTTAGAAGTATTATTAGCAATAAATTTACTAGGATGTACTTTTCCTGTAACACTAAGTCCAAAAAAAAGCTCGGTGCTTTCTATAGTATGGCCACCCACGACTAAAGCATTACATTCTTTAACTTTATCATTTGCACCTTCTAAAAGCTCTTTTAAGATGTTTAAATCATGATTGCAAGTATCAAAACCTACTATATTTAAGGCATTAATTACCTCTGCACCCATAGCAAAAACATCGCTTAAAGCATTTGCTGCAGCAATAGCACCAAAATGATAAGCACTATCTACTATAGGAGTGATAAAATCAAGCGTTTGCACCAAAGCTAAATCGGGACTGATTTGATATACGCTTGCATCTTCATTATTTCCGATATCACTAAGTAAAGCAGGAGTTTTTTGCATGAAATTTAAAATTGTTTTAAGACCACCCGGGCTTAATTTCGCTGCTCAGCCTGCTGCTTTAACAAAATGCGTTAAATTTTGATTTTTATATTGCAGTGTTTTTCCTTATAGAGTAATGATTTTTGCTTTACCAAAAAGCTCGTTTAAAATTTCATAAGCATTGCCTATATTTCCTATTTTAAGTTCTTTGCTTTTATTAAAAAATTCTAGACAAGCTCCACAACTTATGATCTCAATACCTAAATTTTCAAGTTCTTTCATAGCTAAATGTGCTTTATGATTTTCATCAACATTGATTAAAACACTTTCATTTACGCAAAGAATTTTACTTGGAGCATGATCTAAATTTTTTAAGGTACTTAAAAATCCTACAAGTAAATTTTGTCCCAATTCACCCTCACCCACTTTGTCGGTTTTTAAAAATAAAACATTATAATCGTGAATATTTACTTTACTAGAATCAAAATTCTTTTTTTGTACTTTGATGCAAAACTCTTGTGCATTTTCATCTACAACAGGGTTTAAATTTAAAGAGTTAAGAAATTTTACAACATTATTTTTTGAAATAATAGAATTTAAAACAATTTCTAAAATTTCATTTTCTTGAAGTTTTTCAAGAGCGTTTTTTGTTTCAACTATAGGCTGAGGACAAGATAGATTGCGACAATCAATTTTCATTATTTTTCCTTGATATTAGCTTTGAAAAATAATATTATTTTATTACTTGTTTTGTGTTTAAAAATTTTAAATAATATAGAAAAAATTTAAAAGCTCAAAAATGAGCTTTTTTAAAATCTTTTTTTATTCACATCTTCAAGAATTGCCGCAGCAATTTGATTGACTTCATTTGTTATATTATTGGTGACATTTGCAACTTCGACATTTTCCTTAGTTACAGTTTCAAGTTGTGCTATAGCATCGTTAATCTGTGTGATTCCTGCTGTTTGTTCTTTTACAGATTCTGCTACTTCATTTACGCTTTGAACAAGTATATTAATATTTGCCTCGATTTCAGATAAGGATTTTCCTGTTCTTTCCGCAAGCTGTCTTACCTCATCTGCAACAACTGCAAAACCACGCCCATGTTCTCCAGCACGTGCAGCTTCAATAGCTGCATTTAAAGCAAGAAGATTCGTTTGCTCAGCGATATCTTTAATCACATTGACAATATTTTTTATATCATCAGCTTGTGAAGCAACCTCAACTGTTTTTCCACTTACATTTTGCATAGAAGAATTAATCTCCTCCACAGCTGCAGCCGATTGTTCTAAAGAACTCGCTTGTGCATTAGAGCCATCAGCAAGTTTTTGCATAGAATTTTTTAACTCTTCTGACTGATTGGCTAAATCTTTAGCAAAATTTGAAGAAGCCAAAAGCATCTTTTTAATTTCTTTGCCTAAAATATTAGTTGTAATCTCAACTTCACCTTTAGCATTAAATACTTCTGTACTAAAATCAAGAGCCTTATAACTATCAAAAACTCTATTAATTTCATTCATATTAGAACCAATTTTACTTTGTAAAACATCAAGCATCCTATTAAGAACATTTTTAAGTTCTACTAATTGAGGATTTATAGGATTTTTAGTAATTCTTGCAGTTAAATTACCCTTTTCGATTTCTCTAGCAGTTTGCACCGATTCATCTACAGCATTTTGATCTTGTTCTAAAGATATTTGAATCTTTTCAATATTTTCATTTATGATTCTTCCCATTGCTCCTAGCTCATCATTAGCACGAATTTCAATAGCCTTAGGTTCAATTTTTTCATGATTTAAAAAACGGAAAAATGATTCTAAAGAACTAAGAATCACAGGCAATCTAGATGCGACAATTTTTCTTACGCAATAATAAACCACTCCTAAAACAACAAAAATAAAAATAAAAGATGCACCAAGAATAATTAATTGTAATTTTTTTAAGGGTTTAAATACCGAATATTTAGGAGCAGTTACCAAAACTGCCCAAGAACTATCTTGCACTTTAAAACTATTAATCGCAGCATAAGAATCATCACCATCAGAAGCTATATAGTTAAAAACTCCATTTTTTCCTTCACTTATGGCCTTATAAGTTTCTTGTGCACCTTTATTAGGATTGATATCTTTTAAATTTTTTAAAACTAGATTTTTATTTGGATGTATCGCCATAAAACCATCTGAATTTAAAAGAACTCTTAATTCACCATCATATTTTTGACCTTTAGGGTCTAAAAGATAAGTAGCAATATCTGAAAAATCTAAAGTCATGCCTATGACACCTACAACTTGATTTTTTCGATCAAAAATAGGCATAGCAACATTTACAGCATCAAAATCTTGACCTTCTAAATTCATCTTAATAGGACGGCCTATATATACTTTATTTTCCCCATATTTTGCTTTTTTTAATATATCTTGCACAACTTGCAGATTAGCTATTTCATCACTAGCTTGTATTGCTTTTATTCCGCCTTTATTATCCTTTTCTTCATCAGCGTAAAGCATAACAAATTTTCCACTTTGAGTATTAAAAAATTTACTCTCTTCTTTAAAGTATTCTGGCGGATCAATAAGATATAAATAAGTAAAATTAGAATAAGCACTATTATCAAAAGTATTGGTTATAATATTTGTTATATTGTCTATATCTAAATCTTCTTTAGAGGTTGATCTAAACATTTCTGTTAAAGTACCTGAAATACTTTTATTTAAAGCGATCATTTCCCCAAAAATTCCTTGAGTTTGAGTAGCATATTCTTTCGTGATAGAAGCAAGAATATCTTCTGTATTTTTGGTAATATTTTGACTTACTTGTTTTGTGATTAATGAAATTAAAATAACAAGTCCAATAACAACAACAGTTGCCACAGAAAAAATAAGTTTTAAACCTATATTTAAAGATTTAAACATCTTATAACTCCTAAAAAATAAAAAATTTAGATTCTAATTTTAACATATTTTTAAAAAAATAATATTAATTAATTATAAAAAAATTATGTATTAGTATTTTTTGATAGAAGATTTATTTTTTTCCTTTTAAAAACAATTCTTTAAAGCGTTTATTAGCGTATTCTTCTATGTCTTTTTGCAAAATAGAGTAATTTTCCATCAATTCCATAGCTCTAGGAGTAAGTTTTGTTCCTGATTCTTTAGAGCGTCCTTGTCTTGTGCTAACTAAAATTTCTTGAGAATTTTTTTGTAAGGTTTGTAAATGCATCCAAGCTTTTTTATAATTAATCCCCATAAGTTTAGAAGCATGTAATAAACTACCTGTTTGTCCGATAAGTTCTAAAAGTTCTGTTTTTCCTCGACCAAAAAGCAAATCTCCATCCGCATTTTCAATCCAAGTTTTTGTTCTTACTATAAATTGCTTACCTTTTTTTTCTTTAAAACAACCAAGTTGACAATACTTTACATCAACCTTATAAGTTTTTAAAGCTGAACGCATACTTTTAAGTCCACAACCTTCTTTAGCAATATCTCTTGCATCTTTACAAAAAATTCTACGCTTTTCATCTAAACTAGGTTCTATTTTTTTAAGCACTTCAATCTTTGCTTTTTCAAAATCTAAATGTCCAAATTGCCCCAACTCGCAATTATCAATTCTCATGTGATTTTCATCGGCTAATTGTCCGATTTTTTCTATATTTATATTAAATTTCTTTGCAATTTTAAAAGCCGTACCACAATCTAATTTTTCATTGCTATTTAACAATTCTCTCATGTATGAGATGATTTCTTTTTCTTGATTTTTATCCATGAATTCTAAATTCTCCACTATAAATATTGATCTTATTTTCTCTAGCAAAACCACAAAGCGTTAAATCAAATTTTCTTGCTATCATAACCCCTAAACAAGTAGGAGCCGTGCGTGAAACAAGCACTGGAATTTTATGCATAACTGCTTTAGCTACCATTTCAGAACTTAGCCTTCCACTAACCATTAAAAAACATTGACTTAAATCAACCCCAGCTAAACGTGCTTTTCCTAAAGCTTTATCTATGGTATTATGTTGAGCTATATCTTCACCTATAAAAAAAGTTTTCTCATCTACAAAAAGCTTAGCCGTATGCACACAGCCTGTTTTCTCGTAAAGCTCGCATTGAGTATAAAAAGTACTCATTTGTTTTAAAATTTCATCTTTGCTAAATTTTGCATCAGAACTAATTTTACTCGCTTCAATAGCTTCTGGATCGATATTGGCAGTATGTGCTCTACCGCAACCACTTATAACTACACCTTCAGCATTAAGCTTTGCTAAATTTTCTTTATCAATCTTTGCTTTAATATGCACACTCATACCATCATCTTTTGTTTCTATGCTCTCAATATCGCTTACTTTCGCAATGATATTTTCACTCATTAAATATCCTATTGCTAATGCCTGTTCATCTACAGGAGTTGCCATTAAAGCACCTACTTTTTCATCATTAATAAAAATTTCAAGCTTAATTTCACGCACTAAAGTATCATTGCATGTAAAAGATTCATCACCTTTATATTTTAAAATTTGAGTTGTAAATAACGGATCCATACCTTATCCTTTAAATATCTTTAAATAATATTATATCAAAAAAACATAAATAACAAATTTATATATGGAAAAATAGATTTTAGATTCAACTTATAAAAGAAAATTCGTTCTATTTATTTCAAAAAAGCTTAAAACTACCGCTATGCAATAACATAGCGGTTAAAGATTAAATTTTTACATTAGGATCATAAGAAAAACTAGGTTCAATTTGCTTTTTATTGCTTAATTCTTTATACCAATAAGAATGTAAAATATAAACCTCTTCTTCTTCTTTATAACCACTAATCATAGAATGGATACTGCCTTTGATTGCAAATACTGCCATATAAATATGCACACCAAAAAACACTGCACACACTATACCCAAGAAATTATGCACTATAGCTGAAATTCTTAAAAGTTCAATTTGAGTTAAACCAAAAAGACCTTGAATTGCCGTGGAATTAAAATCAAGAAAATACATAAATCCACCTGTAATTATCATCAAAAATCCACCAAATACAGCTATATAATACCAAGATTTTTGACCAAAATTAAACTTACCTGCAGGTACAGGACGTTTTACTTTGCTTAAATAACCACCTACTATCATCATCCATCTGATATCATAACTTGCAGGAAGCATTCTTTTAATCCACCATAAAAACATAGGGATTATAGAGATGATAAATAAAACCGTTGCAAAAGCATGTAAATTTTTACAAACCCTTACAAAAAGTCCGCCTCCAAAAGTCGCCCCAAACATCATCACAAAACCAGTTGGCACTAAAATCACCCAAGAAATTGCCGCGATAAAATGAAAAAGTCTTTCAAATAATGTAAAAGCATAAATTTTCTTTCCATCGTGTGAAAATTGCTTAGGTCCTATAACCATATAATGCAAAGCAAATGCAGATAATACCGCAATAACAGCGATTAAAGCTATAGTAGCTATATATTCACCTTGCAAAGTTGTCCAAAGTTTGCCAAAAGTATCATAATTTGGGATATTTGTAATACGATGAAAATCCCAAATTTGAGTATCTTGTCCCATTCTCTCGCTACCATAAGCAAATAAACTCACTACGCTTAATAAAAGCGTTACAAATACTTTTCTCATAAGCGTTCCTTTCCTGTGTAAGCAATCTTCCATTCCAAACTTTCCGAAGGATTTGGAATGCCATAATTTCTATTCATAAGTCTATTATGATAAATCTCTTCTATTTTAGAACTTTCACCTACTAAAAGTGCTTTTGTTGAACACATCGCAGCACATACAGGGACTTTTCCTTCTGCGATACGATTTTGACCATAAAGTTCTCTTTCTTTTTCTGAATTCGTTGCTTCAGGGCCACCTGCACACATAGTACATTTATCCATAATGCCTTTATTTCCAAAAACACTATCTTTTGGAAATTGTGGTGCACCAAAAGGACAAGCATAAAGACAATATCCACAACCTATGCAAATTTCTTTATCGTGTAAAACAATACCATCAGCACGGATGTAAAAACAATCCACAGGACAAACGATAGAACAAGGAGCATCATCACAATGCATACAAGAAATAGAAGTTGAAACTTCTTTTCCTTGAATTCCTTCATTTAAAGTAATCACACGGCGGCGGCGAATATGAATAGGAAGCTCATGTGCTTCATCACAAGCTACCGCGCAACCATTACAATCAATACAACGCTCATTATCACAAAAGAATTTCAAGCGTTCTTTTTCTAAATTTGCAAAATTTACCTTACTCATTTTCCATCCTTACTGATTCTACAAAGTCCACCTTTAGTCTCTGGAATCTGACACATGATATCATAACCATAATTTGTTACCGTATTAGCACTTTCTCCGCTTGCATAAGGCTTAGTTCCTTCTGGGAAATTGTGCGTTAAATCCACGCCTTGCATAACTCCTGTAAAATGGAAAGGCAAGAAAATCATATCTTTTGCTACACCTGGATTAACCTTCACTCTTACATGAATTTTAGTACCTTCTGGAGAATGCACCCAAATCATATCTCCTGCTTTAATGTCTTGCTCTTTTGCTAATTCAGGATTGATCTCACAAAACATTTCAGGTGTTAAACGCGTTAGATACATAGATGCTCTATTTTCCATACCTGCACCATTTAAATTCACAAGTCTTGCAGTAACAAGATTAAGCGGGAATTCTTTAGAATAATCCTTAGCTTGTTGCACAGAAACAAATTTAGTATCCACGCGGTAAAGCGCTTTTTGATCTTCAAAACTTGGATATTTTTGCACCAAATCGTTTCTTGGAGAATGTAAAGGCTCACGGTGGAGTGGAATTTTATCTTTAAAAGTCCAAACTACAGCTCTAGCTTTAGCGTTTCCATAAGGAACTATGCCTTTTTCTATACATTTAGTTGCTATGATATTACTATCATCATAAGACCAAGTTGATCCCATTTTAGCTTTTTCTTGGGCACTTAAAGTAATGCCTAAAACTTTTTCTATATTATCTTTAGTAATTTGTGGATAACCTGTATCAATAGGCGAATTTAAAGGTGCATTTTTAGCAAGTAAACTCTCTCCTTCATATTCAAGTCCAAAATTGTTTCTAAAGCCCATACCACCTTTTGCTACTTCAATGTCGGTATTATAAAGCACAGGAGAACCTGGGTGCTTATCACTCCAACAAGGCCAAGGAAGCCCGTAATACTCGCCAGCAACTTCGTCTTTTCCTTCTAAAGTTACCTCATCAAATTTATCCCAGTATAAAGTATGCTTTTTAAGCCTTTCAGGACTCCAACCATTAAGCCCTATACTTCTAACTGCTTTTGCAATTTCTCTTGTTGCATTTTCAGGCCAAACAATCTCACCTTTTTCATCGCGTAAAGTCTTGGTAAAGTCTTCATAAAAACCTAATTTTTTAGCAAGCTCAAATAAAATTTCTTGATCTTCCATGCTTTCATAAAGTGGATCTACAACTTTAAATCTCCATTGTCCGCTACGATTTGTTGCTGTTACACTTCCGCTTGTTTCAAACTGTGTTGCTGCAGGTAAAAGATAAATTCCATCTTTTCTTTCTGCAATAATCCCTGCTTCATTTACAAAAGGATCGGCTAAAACTAAAAGCTCTAAAGCTTCCAAACCTTCTTTAACTTTTACTTGTTGTGCAGTCGAAGTAATACCATTTCCCATAACTACTAAAGCTTTTAAAGGCGTTCCTGCATTATCGATAGCATCATTTCCATCTTTTCCATTTAAAGCCGCTGCCCACCATCTAGCAAGTGAAAGCCCAGTTTTATGCATCCAATCTTTGCTTACAAAATTTCCTAAAAGCCACTCATAATCCACACCCCAAATTTTGGCATAGTATCTCCAAGTCGCTTCATTTAAAGGATAATAACCTGGTAAATTTTCGCTCAAACAAGCCATATCTGAAGCACCTTGAACATTATCGTGTCCGCGTAAGATATTAACTCCACCACCAAATTTACCTATATTTCCAAGTACCATTTGCACAATAGGTGCTAAACGTGTATTTGAAGTTCCTACAGTATGTTGAGTTAAACCCATAGCCCAAATAAGCGTAGTTGGTTTGTTTTTAGCTACTTCGTGAGTGATTTGCACCAAAAGTTCTTTAGAGATCCCTGTAACATTTTCCACTTCTTCAGCTGTCCATTTTGCTGCTTCTTCACGAATTTTATCAATTCCAAAAACTCTTTCATCAAGATATTTTGTATCTTCCAAGCCTTCATCAAAAATGATTTTTAACATTCCATACATGAAAGCAATGTCAGTTCCTGGACGAATTCTTGCATAAATATCCGCTTTTGCTGCACTTTTTGTAAATCTAGGGTCTACAACAATAAGCTTTGCACCTTTTTCTTTTGCTTTTAAGAAATGTCTAAAACCCACAGGGTGATTTACCGCTGGATTTGCTCCAATGATAATGATACATTTACTTCTTTGAATGTCTCCAAGATGGTTTGTCATAGCGCCATAACCAAATGTATTCGCCACACCGGCGACTGTTGCGCTGTGTCAAATTCTAGCTTGATGATCTACATTGTTCGTTCCAAAAAATGCTGCAAATTTTCTTATATAATAAGCTTGTTCATTATTAAGTTTTGCAGAACCTAAAAACATAACACTTTCAGGATTTTCTTTACGATAAGCAGCTAGTTTTTCTCCGATCTCACTTAAAGCTTGCTCATAACTTATGCGTTTCCATTCTCCATTTTCTTTTTTCATGGGATATTTTAAACGCACATGTGAACGCACCATATCGATCATATCAGATCCCTTGCAGCAATGTCCACCTGAACTCACAGGATGATCTTGAGCAATTTCTTGACGCACCCAAACACCATTTTGCACTTCTGCAATAATCCCACAGCCTACAGAACAGGCTGTACAAACTGTTTTTACTTTTTTACTACCTTCATACGCTTCTTTAAGCTCATCAGCACTCGCTTCTCTTAAAGTTTCACTTCTAGCAAGCAACGGTGTTGCTAGGCTTGAAAGTGCTGCCATTTTAAGAAAAGAACGACGCGTAAGCTTGATATTTTCACCTACACTTGACATTACTCAGCCTTTATATAATATTTTTCCCAATTAGCACTTCTTTGAAAAAGCACTTCTTTTTTCTTACTTTTACCTTTAACCAAATCTTTTCTTTCTTCATCTTTAGCTAGAGCTAAAGTCGTGCTACCAAGCACTCCAGCAGCCCCTAAGGCAAAAGCGGATTTTTTAAGAAATTCCCTGCGATTTTTCACGAGTCCTCCTTTGTTTATTTGCTTCTCTTCTTAAAAATTCTGAACGCGATAGATCGTTTTGCACTTTTTTAGAATTTATTTTTGCAGGTTTTTCCACTTCAAAGCAAAGTCTTTCAAATTCCATAAAAGCCGATGCAATACTTGCAATTTCCTTATATAAATTCGCATTTTTATTCATGAAAACATCGCCTAAAAACTCATCAATGCTTTTATTGATCACTTTTTCAAAAAGCTCTTTGGCTAAATCATCTTCATTTTGCCTTAAAAATTCACTCATCAACAATAAACAAAATCCAACACTATCTTCACTTTCTTTAAAAAATTTTTCATTGCGTCTTATTTTACTTTTGACTAAAATTTGACGCACGCAAAGTAAAGGATTTGAATTTTCAAAACCTTCTTCTATGTAAGAAAAAGTCGTTGGAATGCTATTTTTAAGACTTAAAAAAAGCAAATCATATTCTTTAAAAAATGCTTGTATAGAATTTTCATCATCTAAATGCTTAAGCAAGATATCAAAATTTGATTTTAAATTTTCATCAAATAAACATTCTTGCATTGTCTTTAAATACTCTTGTAATTTTGACAATCTTTCTTCAGAAAATGAAAAAACAAAAAGCTCTCCTAGACATTGATAATAAAGACTTCTAGCTAATCTTAATTTTTCCAAATCCATTAAAGCTCCCATGCATTCAAAATTTTCAAAAATAGCTTTAAATTTTGCTTGAATGAATATTATGCAAAATATACCTAATATTCATTTTAAAGCCGATTTTTAAATCGATTTATCTTAATACTATTTGATTTAAAAATCACTGAATTTCAATAAAATTCCACAAGGATTTAAAATATTAAAAAATCATACTAAAGTATTTAAAATTAGATATTTGAGTTGATTTTATATTTGAAAAAATAAAATACTTTGCATAAAATTTACATCTTTGATTCTCTTCCGAGTAAAATTAACATTTTATGCAAATTATAAATAATACTAATTTCTTAAAGAATAATCCTTATAAGAAAATTCTCTTATCATTTGAAGTTCATTTTTACGGTCTAAAAGCATGAGATTTGGAAGTCTTATACCATTAAAAGTTGTGTTTTTCACAATGGTGTAATGAATTTGATCTAAAAAAACAATTTTATCGCCGATTTTAAGCTTTTTATCAAAGGCGTATTCTCCCATTACATCACCTGCTAAACAAGTATTTCCAGTAAGCAAATAGGAAAATTCGCTTTCTTTTAAGTCTGAAATTTTTTCATTTTCTCTTGTGGCCAAAATTCTAGCATTTAAAACTTCACTTGTATAAGGCATGATGATAGTATCTGGCATATGTGCTTCGCTTGAAGTATCTAAAATAGCAATTTGTTTTTCATTTTCTATGATATCTACTACACTAGCCACCAAATTTCCTGTTTGCCAACCCACCGCTTCGCCTGGTTCAAGATAAACTTGCACGCCATATTTATCACTGAAATTTTTACACAAAGCAATAAGTTTTTCAACATCATAGCCTTTTTTAGTGATGTGATGTCCTCCTCCAAAATTCACCCATTTCATTTGCCCTATCCATTTGCCAAATTTCTCTTCAAAAGCCTTTAAAACTGCTTCTAAAGCATCAGCACTTTCTTCACAAAGTGCGTGAAAATGAAGTCCTTCTATAGCATTTAAATCCACATTTTCAAAATCTTTAGCACGAATTCCAAGTCTTGAGTATCTTCCACAAGGATTGTAAAGTTCTTTTGGGGCTAGAGAAAATTCAACATTACAACGAAGACCTAAGGAATTTTTTTGTGTTTTAGCTTGAAATTTATGAAATTGGGCTAAAGAGTTAAACACTATATGATGAGATAAACTGGCTATTTCACCTATTTCATCTTCTTTAAAAGCAGGTGAATAAGTATGAATTTCTTTATCCATGTATTCTTTAGCAAATTTTGCTTCCCAAAGTCCGCTACAAGTACAACCTTTTAGGTATTCTCCAACAATTTTCATCGCTCCTGAAAAAGCAAAACCTTTTAAAGCTAAAAGCACTTTAGCACCACTTTTTTCACCAACACTTGCTAAAAGCTCACAATTTTTTCTTAATTTATCTTCTTCTAAAATATAAGCTGGAGTTTGAATTTTTTCATAAAACATTATTTTTCCTTGATTAAATTGCTAAAATCATAACAAAATTAAACCAAATTTTCAAAATAAATATTTACTAAAGTTAAAAAAATAATGACTATAATACAAAAAATCAAGCAAAAGGAAAAACTAATGAATAGAAGAAATTTTTTAAAATTTAATGCACTTACTCTAGCAAGTATGGGTGTAGCCTATGCAAATCCTATGCACGATATGCACTCCATGCATAAAAATCATTCTATAAATCATGACTTAGATACTTCTTTTATAAACTTTGCTCCAAAAAATTTAAAGCTTTTAGATCCAAAACAATTCCCCCAAGGAGAAATTTTAAAAGCCTTGCCTTTACTCAAAAATAAAAGTAAAGAAAAAAATATTTTTCGTGCTACCCTAGAAATCAAAGAAAATCATATAGAGCTTATCAAAGGTAAAAAAACCTTATTTTATACTTACAATGGCCTCGTGCCTGCTCCAAAAATAGAAGTTTTTGAAGGAGATAAACTTGAAATTTTAGTCAAAAACAAACTCAAAGAAGCTACAACTATACATTGGCATGGCGTTCCTGTGCCACCTGATCAAGATGGAAGCCCACATGATCCTATCTTAGCAGGAGAAGAAAGAATATATCGTTTTGAAATTCCTCAAGATAGCGCAGGAACTTACTGGTATCATCCACATCCTCATTATACGGCTTCTAAACAAGTTTTTATGGGTTTAGCAGGGGCTTTTGTGATCAAAGCAAAAAAAGATGCTTTAAGTCATTTAAAAGAAAAAGATTTAATGATTAGCGATTTGCGTCTTGATGAAAACGCTCAAATTCCAAACAACAACCTAAATGATTGGCTAAATGGTAGAGAAGGAGAATTTGTACTCATCAATGGACAATTTAAACCTAAAATCAAACTCGCCACAAACGAACGCATACGCATTTATAATGCTACTGCAGCAAGATATTTAAATTTACGCATACAAGGAGCTAAGTTTATACTTGTTGGTACTGATGGCGGACTTATAGAAAAAACTATTTATAAAGAAGAACTTTTCTTAAGTCCTGCTTCTCGTGTAGAAGTTTTAATCGACGCTCCAAAAGATGGGAATTTTAAGCTAGAAAGTGCTTATTATGATAGGGATAAAATGATGGTAAAAGAAGAACCTAATACCCTATTTCTAGCCAATATTAACCTAAAAAAAGAAAATGTAGAACTTCCAAAAAATTTAAAAATTTTCAAACCTTCAGAAGAACCTAAGGAATTTAAAGAAATAATCATGAGTGAAGATCATATGCAAATGCATGGTATGATGGGAAAAAGTGAAGGCGAATTAAAAATCGCTCTTGCGTCTATGTTTTTAATCAATGGCAAAAGCTATGATTTAAAACGCATTGATTTAAGCTCCAAACTTGGAGTAGTTGAAGACTGGATAGTGATAAACAAATCTCACATGGATCATCCTTTCCACATACACGGCACGCAATTTGAACTCATCTCATCAAAACTCAATGGCAAAGTTCAAAAAGCCGAATTTAGAGCCTTAAGAGATACTATAAATGTGCGTCCTAATGAAGAGTTAAGACTTAGAATGAAACAAGATTTTAAAGGACTTAGAATGTATCATTGTCATATTTTAGAACATGAAGATTTAGGAATGATGGGAAATTTAGAAGTAAAGGAATAAAATGGTAAAAGTGGAATTTTTAGGCCCCATAAATAAAGAAAATTTAGAACTTGAGGTAAAAAATTTAAAAGAATTAAAAGAAATTTTGCAAAAAGATGAGAGTTTAAAAGAATGGCTAGAACTTTGTGCGGTATCTTTAAATGATGAAATCATTTTTGATGAAAACACTAAGTTAAAAACTGGTGATAAAATAGCACTTTTACCGCCAGTTTGCGGGGGTTAAATGGAACATTTTACACTCTATCAAGATTCTTTAGATATTCCTAAAATTTATAGCCAATGGTATGAATTTGCCAAGGATAAAAACTGCGGTGCTTTACTGACTTTTTGTGGTATTGTGCGTGAAGAAGGAGGCATTGAGGCACTTAGTTTTGATATTTATGAACCGCTTTTAAAAAAATGGTTTGATGAGTGGCAAAAAAGAGTAGATTTTGATGGTATTAGCTTGCTTTTTGCTCACTCTATAGGCGATGTGGCGGTTCATGAAAGCTCGTATTTTGCAGGAATTTTAAGCAAACAAAGAAAATTAGGGCTTAAACTTCTTAATGAATTTGTTGAAGATTTTAAAGCAAGTGCACCCATTTGGAAGTATGATGTAATAAACAAAGAAAGAATTTATGCCAAAGAAAGATCAACCAAACTTTGCGGTGCAGGACTTTTAAAAGGATAAAAAATGTTAATGTCTTATGAAGAAAGTTTAAAAATTTTACATTCTCATATCAAAACCTATGAAAAGATTGAAAAAATAGCTCTTACAGAGTGTTTAGGACGCATTTTAGCTCAAGACATAAAAGCCCCTAAAAACCAACCTGAATTTCCAACTTCGGCTATGGATGGTTATGCGATCAAATTTGAAGATCAAGATAAGCCTTTAAAAATTTTAGGCCTCACACCTGCGGGCACTATGCCACAATTTAGCGTGCAAAATGGTACTTGTGTAAAAACCTTTACAGGCTCACTCATGAGCGAAGGAAGCGATACTTTAGTCCCTGTTGAAAATGTACGCGTAGAAAATGATACTCTTTTTATAGAAAAAAAAGTTCCTCAAGCTTTTGCCGTGCGTGCGGTAGGAGAAAACTATAAAAAAGATGAAATTTTACTCAAAAAAGGCACAAGGTTAAATTATAGCGAGATAGCTCTTTTAGCTGAACTTGGATTTTTTCACATTAGTGTGTTTATAAAGCCTATTGTAGGGGTTTTAAGTAGTGGAAGTGAGATCAAGGATCTAGGAGAAGCCTTGGAAAATCCTGCTCAAATCCGCTCTTCAAATCATATCGCCATAGCTAATTTAGCTAAAAATTTAAATTGCGATACAAGGGTTTTTCCTCTTTTAAAAGATGATGAAAAAGCCACTTTTTCTACCCTTGAAAGTGCTTTGCAAAGTTGTGATATTTTGATTACAACGGGCGGGGTTTCTATGGGGGATTTTGACTTTTTAAAAAAAGCCGTCAAAGAATACGAAATCATCATCGATAAAGCCGACATAAAACCAGGCAGACATATCAAAATAGCTAAGGCTAATGAAAAATTCATCATCGCCTTACCAGGTTTTCCTTACTCGGCTATGGTAATGTTTAATCTTTACGCAAGAGAGATTTTAAACTCTTGGTTACTTCAACCTAAAGACTATATTTGCAAAGCCTTTTTACAAGGAAGTTACAAGAAAAAAACACCTTATTTAGAATTTGTCGCTTGCAATATAGAGTTTAAAAATGGACGCATTTTAGCCAATCTTGAAGGTAAGAAAGAAGGCTCTAGTGCGATTATAAACAATCTTAACAATAAAGCTGCCCTTATGGTGGTACCAAAAGAATGTGAAATGTTAAAAAATGAAAGTTTAGTAGATATTATCTTTATGCCTTAAAATTATTTAAATAATTTTATTTCGATTTTAATCAACCCTAAATTTCAATAAGTTTCAAATTTGCAACCTCCTTTTAGTGGAGTAATTAGCCCTAGCAGAGTTTCAATCCACTAGGGTTTTAGTCCCTTTTAAATTTCTTTATGGTAAAATTGATTGAAGTGTAGTAAAGGCTGTAGCACTGTTTTAGTCCCTTTTTAAATTTCTTTATGGTAAAATAGATATTTACCAGATAATGAAAATTTAGGGGTTTTTTGATGAAAAATAGCAAAAATTATGCTATAATCTCATAAGAAATTTAAAAAGGGACTAAAATAAAGAGTTTGCGGGACTCTGCGGGGTTACAATCCCCTAAAACCGCTTTTAAAATTCAAATAAATTTTGCTGATGATATTTTTCTTGTTTTTTGTTTAGTTGTATTTCTTCATTATTTGAATTTTTGTATTTAAATTCTCCATGACTATCTATATCAAAAAGTGTTAAATTGGTTTCGTTATTAACTTTTTCATTAAAAACTATGCCACCAAGCAAAAGCTCCATTTTATCAAATTGCTTTTCAGTGATGATTAAAGCCCTTACATTTCCATAAGGTGGCAAAATCTTTTTTACATTTTCAATAGAACTTTTTGCAGAACTTAAACCCTTGCAAATACGCATATAAACGCTAAATTGCAGCATAAAATAACCTAATTTTATAAGATTGTTTCTAAATTTACTTGCTAGTTTTTGCTCTTTTTTACTTTTAGTTGGCACATCAAACATCAAAAGCACGCGCATAAATTTATCTTCAATCATCAAATTTCACTATCTTTAGTTCATCTTCATACAATAAAGCATTTTTAAAATTCGCCACATAATGATTTATCGCTCTGTTTAAAGGATAATTTTGCCCATCAAAATTGATTTTGCTTTGTAAATTGCCAATCAACGCTCTTTTGTCATCTTTGCTTAAAAACTCACTTTCACCCTTAAGCTTTAAAACACAATCATCAACACTAGCCCTAAACACTTCTATCAAATCATCACAAAGCGCAAAAGAATTATAAATATTATCGTGCTTTATGCCAAGCCAAGGCAAAAGCCCACTTATACAAACTGCTCTAATAATACAAGCCCTAATGATTGCATAGCCATAATTTAAAGCAGAATTTTCAAAGCAAAGCTCATCTCTTGAAAAAGAAGTCCCAAACAAAGTTTTAAAATAAAGCGCCGCTGCAACAGCTTCGATATTTTTACTATCATTTAGACTTACTTTTTTAGCCAAATTTATAAGCTCATTGCTTTGCTCTATTTTATTGTGTTTTTTCAAAACAAAGGCTTGATTTAGGATTTTATTTTTAATGATTTTTTGCCATAAAATAGCCTTTTTTTGAGCACTTACATTTATTTGTTCTTTTGCGATTTTTGCACTTTGAAAATGCCCTAAAAAAGGAGTAAAAATACCATTTATACTATGAGTTTCATCGCAGGTTAGCAAGATGATTTTATGCTTTGCAAAAGCGTTAAAAAGTGCGGAACTAAGGCTTGCTTGTAAGCTTTCTAAAATGATGATATTTATATCTTTTAAAAACAATTTGGCTATATTTTCATCTTGCTTAATCACAAGATGATTTAACTCTAAATTTAGCTTGGCATTAGAGCTAATAAGTAGTGTTTTAAAAGCTTCATCGTAACTCATTTTTTAAAATCTTCTCTTTGTCTAAACTCAGCCTTTGTCACTTCTCCAAGTGCTGAAACTATGTATTTTTCAAATACTTTTAGATTTTGAATTCCTATGCTTTTTGCGATTACTTCTTTTTCATTTGCATTTTTAAACAATATTTTTTGATTTTTGCTTAGCGTTTCAAATTTATTATCGTGTTTTGAAACAATCAAACTAACAGTAGAGCTTGTAAAAGCATTAAAATAAACAAGTTCTGGCTCTTGCATATCTTTAGTTTGAATTAAAATCAAACTATCTTTGTATAAAGAAAAGCAAAACTCATAATTTTCATCCATTAAAATCCAGTCTTTTATCTCACCTTTTTTACTTCGTGCTACAGCTTTATTTGGTAATACTTTTAAAGCAAAATCCATAGTATAAATTGGCACAGCATAAAATTTATTTGTCTTTTTGTGTTTAAAAATATCCACTCTAAACATATCGCCATTTTTAACTATTTTACCATTTACTTTGCGGATTTTACCAAGCTCTAGGGCTTTTAAAACTCCTTCTTTTCCGCCGTATGATTGATAGAATTCTTCTTCTTTTCTAAATGTTTCTTCATGTAAGGCTCCGCTTGGCTTTTTTCTCTCAGGTTTTGAGACAAAAATTTCATCAATTTTATCTAAAACCTTTTGCCTAAAACCACTAAAAGGCTCAAAAAACTTCCTTTTGTTTTTATAATCTAATTCACTAATTTTTTTTGCATAAAGTTCTGCACTGTTGCTTTCTTGCTCTTTTTTAAAATCTGAAAAAGCCTTTACGATAGAGTTGTTTGCATAAGCAATAATTACTGCATCGATGGCGTGATGAAGATGGTTATTTCTATCCTTAGCGCTAAAGCCCCAAGTGTGTCTTAAAGCCGATGTAAGCATACCGCTTTTTGCTTCTACATGCACTTTTGAGCCTTTTTGTGTGTCGTTTAACTTTGTATTTTCATCATCGCTTAAAGGTAAAAAATCTAAATAATCTTTAGTGTAGTTTAAAACAAGCCTTGCGATGTAGCGAGTATCGTTTAGATTTCTATCTTTAAAGTCTTTTTGCTCTTTGTCTTTGTAATTTTTATCTAAAATTCTTTTTTGCTTTTTAGTAGGTAAATTTTTTGCTAAAACTTCAATTTTCTGCCATTTTGCACTATCATTGCCAAAGGCTTCAAAGGGGGTTTGATTAAGTTTTTCTTGATTTTGCTTGGTAAAAACTAAAACTTTATTCATATAAGAATCATCAAAACTTCTAGAATAAGGGTAAATGTGATCAATTTCAAGCATTTTTTCATCTTGCAAATCACTAATTTTAATCTTTTCTCCACTATAAGCACAAAATTCTTTTTGTTCTTTAAATAATCTTAATTTTAAAATATTTTTGCTATTTATTTTTAAGCCTAGTTTTTCACATTCAAGTTCGGCGTCTTTTTTGGCCTTGTAGTTTTCATTTTGCTCTTTTTCTATTTTAGCTCTTTGGCTGTAATTTTTACCTACTTCTCTTGCTAATTCAATGTTTATTTTATGCACTTTGCCGTATTTTTTAAGTAAAGCATTTAAGACCTTTCTGTATTCTTTAATCGCTCTTAAAACCACAGGATTAGTTACCTCATCTTTATAATAAGTTTCATTAAATGCGGGTAAAAAATCTTTTTTATCTTCATTGATTGCTACTTTTAAATTAAGCTCATTACAAGCTTCATCGTATTTTTTACCTTCAAGCATTAAAGGAGTGATAAGTTTTAAGGCTTTAAAACTTATATTTAAATGGTCTTTAAATTCCAATTTGCTTAAACTATCAATTTGATTTTGATTTAAATCATATTTTGCTAAAGCCTTTTTAAGCTTAATCTCATCTTTTATAAGGGTAATATCTTTTGCTATTTCATTTAAATCATCTTGGCTTAAACTATGATCACCTAGGGCTTTTATAAATTCTTTATATTTTTTAAACTCAATAAAATAAGTTCCTTTTTCCCCTTTAAATTCATAATCATCGCTTAAGCCCAAAAGCTTTTTTGTTTGTTTATAAGTTAGAGTGCCGTTTTTTAAAACTTCATTCAAAAGGGCGTTTAAATCATCTTTTGTATATAAAATTCCTTCAGTATTTTTAAGATTGTTTAAAAGATTGATAATTCTTGTAAGTGCTACAAACATAAAAGCTAAGGGCGAATTTTTTGGCGCTCTTTTTTCATCGGTAAAAAAACTACAATTTCCCACCAAATGAGAAAAATCTTTTAAAGCCCTTTTATAAAATGCTACACTAAGCACCTCTTCTTCAAATTTTTTTGAAAAAGAAAAGCCAAATTCTCTTTGTTTTTTAAAAATAAGCTTTAATTCATCTTTTAAAAAACTTTGCGCTATGCAGCGTTCATAACTTTCTTTTTTATTTCTAACATTTGTAAATTCTTTGGAATTTTCTTTGAATTTTTGAAAATACTCTTTATAAAGATACTCGCCCACACTTTGATAATTTGCTAGTTTTTCTTCATTTTGCTTGATAGCTTTTAAAATCGCACCTTTTTCTTTATCATCACTATTTTTAATATCATCATAGCCACGCCTTTTTGCAATATGTAAAATCACTCTTGCAAAATCTTGCTTACTTAAAAGCTCGTTTAAAGCTCTAAATCTTAACTCATAAGGGCTAATTAAAGATCCTTTATAAGCCTTGGCTAAACTTTCATCAAAGCTTTGATAATCTTCGTAATTTAACTTAAATTCATTTGCGATTAAATGTTTTAAGTGATTTAGCCTTGCTTTGCGTCTAGCAAGGCGTTTTCTAGCACTTCTTGCAAGGCGTCTTGGCAAGGCTAAGGATTCTCCTGTTTTGGGATTTTCAGCCTTTGTAAAAATCCTAACTCCACAATCTTTTAACTCATCATTTTCACTAAATGCCTAGCCAATAGAGCTTATTCCTATATCAAATGCCAAAATTCTTGCCACACTAGATCCTTTTTAATATTTATGATTTGTGTATAATTATAATACAAAAATCATTTTTTAAACAAACATAAACTTTTCAGTAACCAAACTATATATGTTAATTTTATAATACAAAAAACAAGTAATTTTTAAATAAAAAATATTTTTTATTTAAAAATTTAGATAAAATCCAATTTATTGTAAATTCAATAGACCCTATGCTAATTTTTATGATATACTCAAAAAAATACGATCCCATTTTTGTATTTTTCTTTCAAATATTATCTTGCTTATTTTTGCTTTTTATATCACAGGAACACCTATACCAAAAGCTCCAAGCAGAGAGTATACAAGCTTTTAAATGTTTTACTTGATAGTTATGCTTTTATCACAGCGACTTTTAAAAGTCAGCTTTCTGGAGTAGGACTTATTATCATGAGTGTGGCAGGTTTTGCTGCTTATATGAAACATATTAATGCTTCAGCAAAACTTGCTTTTTTAGCAAATAAACCCTTAGGAAAAATCAAAAATAAATACTTGATTTTAAGTGGAACTTTTGTTGTTGGAATGGCTTTAAAAATCGTCATTTCTAGCTATGCTGGATTGCTTTTGCTTTTGTTAGCATGTATTTATCCTGTTTTAATCTCACTTAAAATCCGTCCTATTACAACTGTATGTGCGCTTTCTTTAATTGCACTTGATTATGGTCCAAAAGATGGAAATTCAATCAATATGGCAGATATGGTAGGACAAAGTGATAATGTCGTAGGGCTTTTTTTAAATTACCAAATTTATAGTGTGATTGCCTATGTTGTAGTTATTGCCATCTTGATTCCTTTTTATTTTGCTTGGATTGATAAAAGAGATAAAGAAAAAGGTGTTTTAAATGATGAAGTTGAAATTCCGCAAATCATTGATCCTAAATGTCCTACTTTTTACATACTCTTTCCTTGGTTACCTGTTGTATTTTTATTTACAGCGTATTTTTTTACTATCAAGCTCGATGTTGTAACAGCAAATTTTGTAAGCATTTCTTTAGTTTTTCTTGTTGAATTTGCAAGACACAGAAATGCTAGAAAATTAGGCGAAGATATGATGGTGATTTTAAAAGACTATGGCTGAAATTTTTATCTTAGTCGTAAGCATAATCATCGCCGCTGGAGTATGTGCTAAAGGCATTAAAGCACTTGGTGGAGTTAATATCCTTACTAACGCGGTTTCAAATCTTGGAACAGGAAATTTTGCATGGTTTGGAATTCTTTTGAGTATAGCTATTTTAAGCTTTTTAGTTTATTTTGCCAATGCTATATTGAATAGGATTTGCATCAAAATTTAAAAGTATAAATATTGAAGAAAGTTTTTTGCAAGTTCTATCCAAATCTTTTGTGAAAAAATCAAACCCTCTATATTTACTATTAATTTGAAAAAGTATTAATATTTATAATTTTTTCATATTTAATATCAATTTAACTAAAAATTCATCACTTAATTTTGTATCACGAGGCAAAAAGTCTTTAATTTAAGTAAAATCAATCTATTTAAATTTCTTATCAAAATATTTAGTATCAACTGCTCTAACTAACTTTAAAGCAATTTCACTCATATGTTTTCTAGCTCTAAAAAATGAAAAAAGAGATGATCAAATTTTTAGAAGTTAAACTATAAAATGTGGATAAACTATATATTTTTTAATTTTTAAATATTATAATTACTTAACACCCCATAAAGAGCTTTAAGACATACGAATATATCCTAATAAACATCTACGTAAAATAGTATTTTTTCATCATTCTAACATATTTTTACATTTTTTTGTCCTTTAAGCATAAGCCAAACAATTAAAAATGAAACGAAATAAACAACTTGAAAAAGTAATTTATAATTATCTATGAGCATCTTTATAGGACTTTTTGTAAATATATAATAGTTATCAACCATCATAAAAATAAAGAAAATTAATATTATCAAAATTTCTATGCAAACATAAAATGCAAAAATAAGATAAAAAAGTTTTTCCTTTGTAATTTGAATCAAAATTTTAAAAAATAAAAAAGCAAAAATAATATAGCATAGACTTAATATTATGTTTAAACTTCCATATACAATTTGTTGATCTACCATAAAATCAGGAATAAAAAGAAGATGACTACCAAAAACACTTAAACCTTGCCATATGAAAAAATAAATAAAAAGTTTGTAATTTTTTATCTTTTTACAAAACAAAAACACACTAAGCAAAGCTAGGATTATGGCTGTGTAAAATAAAGTTTTTTTTGTGTAGTAAAACCTACAATCTTCAAAGCTAATAACTTCTAATATAAACGAAAATGTTAAAACGAGCAAGTTTAAAATTATAAATGAAGCCATTGTGATTTTAATCCATTTTAAATCAAAATCAAAAACCTTTTTTTGTGCTTTTGCCAATCTTTCTTCTAAATTTGAAAGTTCTTGCTCATCAAATTCTTTAAATTTGACCCACGCTAAAATCCAAAAAACCAAACTTGCTAGCAAAAACACCAAGCCTATGCCGATAATCAAAGTAAGAAGCCCTAAATAAAAGGTATTAAAAGCATAAGTGAAATACTTTTGCTTTGTTGTTCTAGCAATTTCATAGTAAAAAGCTTTCAAAAAAGGAAAAATTAAAGCCAAAATAGCAAAATGTAATACTAAAAATATAGCAATAGCCATAAAAATATTATCTTGATTAAAATAAAGCCCACCAAAAATGCCAGTTCTAGGCTTTAGCATTGCAAATAAAATACTTGTATTAACAAGAATACCAAAAAATCCAATCCCTGCACTAATAAGGAAATTCTTAAACAAATTTTTAGCACCACCATAGATTTTTAAATCATAAAGCACAATAAAAAATAAAATCCAACTCGCAAGAACAAATAAAACTCCAAGATAAGGAATGATACCTAAAAACCCACAAATAATACTCGCTATTGCTTTTAAGCGAATTTCTTTTATCTTTTTTTGAAACAAAGCTTCATTTAAATTGTGCATTTTACCCTTTATTTAATACATTCGAACAAAAATATTTCGTTTTATCATCTTTGGCAATTTTTATCAAAACCGCCCACTTCCACACATTAACTCTAAAAATTTTATCTTTCTTATTTACATAAGAAAGATAAAATTTTAGTTTGTCTTTATGGGCTTTTATGGGCAAAATTACATACATTTTAGCACATAAATAATCATAATAATTTGTTTTCACTCTAAAACAATACCTTCATTAATGCAAATTTCGCCGATAATAAAGGCATCTGAATTTTCTAAAACCTTACTTACATTAGAAGGATCTACAACCATTACTAAACCCACTCCCATGTTAAAGCTTCTATACATTTCGCTTTCTTCTACAGCCTGTCCTATAGTATAAAAAATTTCAGGAGTTTTAAGATGATGTTTGCGTATAGTTGCACCCATACCACGAGGCAAAACGCGTGGTAAATTTTCTACTAAACCACCCCCTGTAATATGAGCTAGAGCACTAATATAAGGCTTTAATGTAAGAAAATCACGCACATAAATCCTTGTAGGCTCTAATAAAATATCAATTAAATTTTTATCCCCTATCTTGTCATCAAATTTTAATTTTAAACTTTCAAAAAGTACTTTTCTAGCTAAAGAATAACCATTTGAATGAAGTCCTGAACTAGGAAGTGCCAATAAAATATCACCATTTTTAACAAATTTACTTCTATCGATCTCATCTTCTTCAGCCATACCCACTGCAAAACCCGCAAGATCAAAATCATCTTTTGCATACATTCCAGGCATTTCAGCAGTTTCTCCGCCGATTAATGCACAATTTGCCATCTTACATCCCTTGGCAATGCCTGATACAACAGCCTTTGCTACTTCTACTTCAAGCTTAGCTGTAGCATAATAATCTAGGAAAAACAAAGGCGTAGCAAAATTACAAATCAAATCATTCACACACATTGCTACTAAATCTTGCCCTATAGTATCATATTTTTTAGCATCAATTGCCAAGCGAAGCTTGGTACCAACACCATCTGTTGCACCTAAAATCACAGGCTTTTTAAAACCACTTGGCATTCTAAAAGCACCAGCAAAAGAACCAATTCCGCCTACAACATTATCATTAAAAGTTTCTTTAACCAAAGGTTTTATAGCCTCTACAAAGGCATTTCCATTATCTATACTTACGCCTGCATCTTCATATGAAATTTTCATTTATTTTCCTTTAAGAACTAAAAAGGTATTTTAACGAAAAAAGTTTTAATAAGGCATAAGATGAAAAATGCTTTTTTTGTAACCGCTTCAATTGCTTGTGGTAAAAGCACTTTTATAGAAATAGCGAATTCTTTAGGCTTTAAAAGCATTAGCGCAGATAAAATTGCTCATAAAATTTTAGATGAAAATGCTTTAGAACTTGAAAAGATTTTTTCTCCCTTTAACTTAAAAAATTTACTCACAAAAGAAAAGAAAATCGATAGAAAAATCCTTGGAGAAATTGTTTTTAACAACAAAGAAGCTAAAAAAACCTTAGAAAATTTCACTCATCCTAACATTCGAGCTAAAATTTTAGAACAAATGCAAATTCTAGATAAAGAAAATAAAGCTTTTTTTGTAGAAATTCCTCTTTTTTTTGAAAGCGGTGCTTATGAAAATTTAGGCAAAGTCATTGTAATTTACACACCTAAAGAATTAAGCCTTAAAAGAATCATGCAAAGAGATAAGCTCAGCTTAGAAGCTGCAAAAGTGAGACTTGATTCTCAAATAGATATTGAAGAAAAACTTAAAAAAGCAGATTTTATCATTAAAAATACTAATTCTTATGTCGATTTTAGGCAAGAATGTGTTAAAGTAATACAAGAAATTTCTAAAGGAAAAATGTGAAATTTTATAAATATTGTGCAAGTGGGAATGATTTTGTCATAACAAATGCTGATAGAAAAGAAGATAGAAGTGCTTTAGCTAAAGAACTTTGCAATCGTTATGAGGGCATAGGTGGGGATGGCTTTATCGTGATATTGCCTCATGAAAAATACGACTTTGAATGGGAATTTTATAATAACGATGGCTCAAGGGCTGCTATGTGTGGCAATGGCTCAAGGGCTGCGGCACATTTTGCACATCATATTAACAAAATAAATCCTAACATGAGTTTTTTAACCGGTGCAGGAATAATAAAAGCAAAGGTAAATCAAGATAAAGTTGAAGTATCTTTAGGCAAAATAAAAAGCGTGCAAAATACTTTTGAAGAATTAGGAAAAACTTGGCAACTTTGCGACACTGGAGTTCCACATCTAGTGCATTTTTGTCAAAATTTAGATGAATTTGATACAATACTTTGTCAAAAAATGAGACAAAAATATAATGCCAATGTTAATTTTGTAAAAATTTTAGATGAAAATCATTTAAAAGTTCGTACCTATGAACGCGGAGTTGAAGATGAAACCTTAGCTTGTGGCACAGGAATGGGGGCTTGTTTTTATCTGGCATTTTTAAATAAAAAAGTACAAAATAAAGTTAAAATAACTCCTAAAAGTGGTGAAGAGGTTGGGTTTACATATAAAAATGAAGAATTGTTTTTTGAAGGAAAGGTAAAGTATTGTTTTGAAGCCAATTATAATTTTTCTTAGTCTTTTTCTAATCCCACTTTTTGCTGATGATCTAAAAAATGGCTTTGGAGAGGAATATTACAAACTTGATATAGATCAAAAAAGACAAATTTTTTTTATAAAAATGAATGAAATGTTTGATCAAAGCTTTAAAAAAATTGAACAAGAAAGAGCTTTTATCGAAGCCTTTTTTAAAGATGCTTACAAAACAGGCTTTAGGACTTCAAATCAAACAAATCTTGAAAAACTTATCACGATAAAAAACAAATATCGCATTGAAAATCTTTATGATTTTGCAGAATATAAAAAACGTATTCAAAAAATTCCAAAATCCATGGGTATAGCCCAAGCTTTAGTTGAAAGTGCTACAGGTACAAGTCGCTTCGCAAGAGAAGCAAATAATCTTTTTGGAGAATGGACTTGGGGTGAGAAAGGTTTAATTCCTGATTTAAGACATCCAGATAAAAAACATAAAATTAAGATTTTTGATAGTCTGCAAGATAGTGTTTACTCTTATGTTTTAAATTTAAATCGTCATTTTGCTTATGAAAAGTTTCGCGATGCAAGAGCTAAATTTGCAAGCGAAGGCAAAGAGATAACAGGACTAGAGGCTATTAAAACTTTAGATTCTTATTCTGAACGCAAGGGATATTATATCAATCTTATTACAAAAATCATCAAACGATACAACCTTGAAAAATACGATACAAACTCAAATAACACCTAAAATCCAAGTGAAAATTTATCAAAAGATATGACTTCAAATTTAACCCCTTGCTCAAAAAAACTATCCTCGCTTGAAAGAGTGATAAAAATCACATGAAAAATTCCAAGTTCTAAAGCCTTTGGTAAAATTTTCTTAGCACGTAATTTAATCAAATCAATATCTAAAGTTGGACTTGAAATATAAGCAATTTTAGATATTTGGCTATAAAAGTTAAAGTATTTGTTATAAAAAAAATCTTCTTTAAATTTAAACAACTCGCTTAAAACTAAATTTTCAAATAAATGCGAAAAATCCTTTGAAATACAAAGATTATTTCTTAGGCCAAAATCTTTAAAATAAATCTTTTGAAGTTTTTTTTCATCATGTTTTAAAGTATAGATCACATAAGTATTTTCTAATTTTTTTATAGCTTGATAAACACTATCTTTTGAAGTTTTTAATCTTTTTTTAAGTTCTATAAATATCTTAGAAATACTGATTTGCTGACCCAAATTTAAAGCTAAATACTTTAAAATTTCTAATTCTAAAAGAGTAAAGCTTTGTCTTAGAAGTATGTTTTTTTCTCCAAATTTACTGCGTCCACTTTGTAAAAAAAGACCTACTAAATTATTTATAGGTAAATTTTTCTTACTTACACTAATAAATTC
Source organism: Campylobacter sp. CFSAN093233 (assembly GCF_011068165.1). Lineage (NCBI taxonomy): Bacteria > Pseudomonadati > Campylobacterota > Epsilonproteobacteria > Campylobacterales > Campylobacteraceae > Campylobacter > Campylobacter sp. CFSAN093233. The sequence continues at coordinate 29,447 of NZ_JAAMWY010000001.1, read as the reverse complement.
TTCAAAATCAAAATAATCAAGTTCAAGCTCTTCAAACCCATTTATATTTAAATCTTTTATATTTGTACTTAAGATGATGGGAATTTTAATTTTTTCTAAATTAGGGATAAAATCCAAATTATAAAGGCAAAGAATTTTAATTTGTAAATTTTCATTCAGAAAATCAGCAAGTCTTTCTAAACTTTGTTTTTCAAAGCGTGTATCATATAAATCTAAAAACAAAATTTCACTTGCTTTAAATTGAGATAAAAAATTAAAAATAAGTGTTTTTTTACCACAAAATCGTGGGCCTTTTATGATAATATTTGGTTTTGAAATTTGATTTTTTCTTTCATAACTTACTTCAAATTTAGGGTGATTTTCATAAAAAAAATTAAGTACTTTCAATTTTATCCTTTAAAAAAGGATATTATAACCTAGTTTGTATAATTGGGGCATAAAGCCCCTTAAATTACATTTTGCAAGCACCCTGTAAAGTAGCACCTATCATCCAAAGACTTTTTTCATATTTTGCAATATTTTCTTGCGCAAAAGCAGCTGTTGTGGTATCACTTTCTTTTTCTGCTGCTTCATTGAGTTTTTTAAATTCTGCTAAAAGATATTCATAATCTTGTTTGATCAGTTCTATGACTTCAAGCGGAGTAAAGCAATCTTTTGCAACTTTTGGACTTTTTGCATTTTCCATTAAAACTTTTTGGCAAGTGATAGCTTTTTCGCCAAGCTGTAAAACTCTTTCAGCACAACTATCAAAAAGTTCTGCCATTTCTTCATAAGCTTTTTCTGTGTACTCGTGTATAGAAAAAAATTGCAAACCTTTTACATTCCAGTGATAATTATGAAATTTAACCCATAGATGATGAGCATCTGCTTGCATTTGTAATAATTGTTTTGTAACTGACATGATTGACTCCTTTTTTTAATTTTTAAAATTATAACATAAAATTCTTAAATAATAATTATTATTAATTAAAAATTTTTATTATAATTTTAACTTAAAATTATTATACTCTTTTTTAATGAATTTTGATTAAGAATTTAATATATTTTTTAAGATCAACTTTCCAACTTCCACACCAGGTTGATCATAGGTGTTAATCCCTAGCATAACACCGCAAGTTGAAGTAAAAAGTTCATAATAATACATCAAATATCCCGCATGCCAAGCATCAAGTTTTTCAAGTTCTATCACATCAACACTCAAATTTTCAGCGATTAAAGCGTGCATAGTTGCATTACATTGAGCGTTTAAAAGTTCGTGAAGATTGACTTTATTACTTAAAGAATCTAAAAATTTAAAATGAATATCAGGGATAATAGGTGCTTTTTGAGCGTCTTTGATTTTTAAAAAAGTTACAGTTTTATTTTTAGGTCCATCCATAATGAGTTGTAAAAAACTATGCTGATCTCTTGCTCCAATGAGTGCAATAGGAGTTAAACCTATACGTTTATAGCCTTGCTTTTTACCTAAACTTTCAGCAATAAGCTGGATATACCATTCATTAAAGCCTTTAAAAGCATCACTATATGAAAAAAGTACATTGATATTGGCATTTTTGTGTGTGCAATAATGATAGGCTTTTTGTAAAATTTCATCTTTTTTATGAGTAAAAAAATCTTCAAAACAAGCTTTAGCTCCTTCTAAAAGAGCTTTGGCATTATAGCCACAAAAACAAAGCGGAACTATACCTACGGCTGAAAGTATGCTAAAACGACCTCCTACATTTGCAGGGATAAAAAAGCATTTAATACCTAAATTTTCACCTTCTTGATGAAGTTTTGAATCCTTATCGGTAATAAAAACAAAGTATTTTTTTAATTCTTGCATATCAAGTTTAAAATGTTCAATAAGAAGTTTAAAAAGCGATACAACTTCTATAGTACTACCTGTTTTGCTGATGATTAAAAACAAACTTTCCTCAAGCTTGATTTTTTCTAAAGTCTTATTAAAAGAATGTGAACTTGTGTTATCGAGTATAAAAAGTTCTCTTTGGTTGCTTTTTTCATTAAAAAGCATATCACGCAAGGCTTTTACACCACAACTTGAACCACCCATTCCCACTAAAACGATATTTTTTATGTGTTCTTTGTCTTTGATAAAAGCCAAACTCTCATCGATTAAATTCAAACTTGTATCAATAAGATGATAATACCCTATATCTCCACTTTTTACCTCATCATTAATACGATTTGCATAAGAACTTATAGTGTGAATTTCACTTTGCTTAAAAAAAAGTGTATTGTTTAACATTTACTTTTCTCGTAAAAATAATTTGTCGCTTCTACAAAGCCTTCTACACTTCCACAATCAAAGCGTTTTCCTTGAAATTTATAAGCTAAAACCATACCATTAGTTGCTTGAGTTAAAAGCGCGTCGGTAAGTTGGACTTCACCATTTTTTCCCGCTTTAGTATTTTCTAAAATTCCAAAAATATCAGGAGTTAAAATATATCTTCCTATGATAGCAAGATTACTTGGAGCTTCATCAGGACTTGGTTTTTCTATCATAGAATTAACCATGATAAGATTTTCTTCTACAAAATTTCCAGAAATTACTCCATAGTTTGAAACTTGCTCTTTTGGTACTTCCATCACAGCTATGATGGTGCAGCGATATTTTTCATAAATTTTTACCATTTGAGCCATAACATTTAAGCCTTCTTCATTAACACACAAATCATCAGCCAAAATTACGCCAAAAGCTTCATCGCCAACCAAAGGTCTACCTTTTAAAACCGCATCACCTAAGCCTTTCATTTGATTTTGTCTTGTAAAAGTAAAGGTACAACGATTGATCAAAGAGCGAATTTCATCAAGTAAGTATTCTTTTTTTGTACCTGAAATTTGATGTTCAAGTTCATAAGAAATATCAAAATAATCCTCCAAAGCTCTTTTTCCACGCCCTGTGACAAAGCCCATATTTTCCATTCCTGCTTCTAAAGCTTCATCAACTCCATAATGGATCAAAGGCTTGGTTAAGATAGGTAACATCTCTTTAGGTAAAGTTTTTGTTGCGGGTAAAAATCTCGTCCCATAACCTGCCGCAGGGAAAATACAAGTTTGAAGCATAAAAATTTCCTTTTATTTTTTTATCATTATAGCTTATTTTTATGAATTTTCATGCAACTAGGCAAAGTTCTTTTTACCTTGTTATTCAAACTCTGCCTTAGCTAATTTAACAATGGTTTCTACTACTTTAGAATCTTCAAGTGTTGAAATATCCTGTTTGATTTCTTCGCCTCTTGCTATAGTTCTTAAAATTCTTCTCATTATTTTACCACTTCTAGTTTTTGGCAAACCTGGAGTATAAAGAATTTTTTCTATTTTAGCTATAGGTCCTATTTCTACTCTTAAAATGTCATTAAGTTCTTTTAAAGTTTCTATAGCTCCGCCAAGATCACAACTGGATGCAGGACTTAAAACCACAAAAGCAAACAATGACTCGCCCTTAATCGTATCCAAAATACTCACTACAGCTGATTCTGCTACACTTGGATGTTTAGCAATAGCGCTTTCAATTTCAGCCGTTCCTATACGATGTCCTGCAACATTAACCACATCATCTGTTCTTCCTATGATGGTAATATAACCATTTTTATCATAAAAAGCACCATCGCCACTAAAATATACAGCTTTTCCATCTTTTTTAGCTTGAGAAAAATAACTTTCTATATAGCGTTCATCATTGCCCCAAATTCCACGAATCATCGAAGGCCAAGGTTTAGTTATACAAAGCAACCCATCTTCACCTTCATCTTTTTTATTGCCTTCTTCATCAATAACTTCTGCAAAAATCCCTGGCAAAGGCAAGGTGGCACAACCTGGTTTTAAAGGAGTGGCGCCTGGTAAAGGCGTGATCATATGCCCACCTGTTTCTGTTTGCCACCAAGTATCGACTATAGGACTTTTAGTTCCCCCTATTTCATCATAAAACCACTTCCAAGCACTAGGATTGATAGGCTCTCCAACCGTTCCAAGCACTTCAAGCGTACTTAAATCATATTTTCTTGGCTCATTAGGTGCATCAGCATGAAGCATTCTTATGGCAGTCGGCGAAGTGTAGAATTTGCTTATTTGATACTCTTCTATCATTCTCCACCAACGCCCAGAATTTGGATAAGTAGGAGTTCCTTCATGCATTATAGTCGTTGCTCCACATGCTAAAGGCCCATAAACTACATAAGTATGTCCTGTAATCCAACCCACATCAGCACTACACCAATAATTATCATAATCTTTAATATCAAAAACCCATTCCATAGTCATTTGTGCCCAAAGTATATATCCTGCACTTGCATGCATAACTCCTTTTGGCTTGCCTGTTGATCCTGAAGTGTAAAGCAAAAACAACAAATCCTCACTATCCATAATTTCGGGTTCACACTTATAAGACTCATTTTTCACAAGTTCGTTATAAACATAGTCCCTTCCTTTAATATATTCTATAGGCTCATTATTGCGTATAACTATAAGTACTTTTTCTACACTTTCACACCCTTCACTTAAAGCCTTATCTACTGCAGGTTTTAACATATAAGGTTTGCCACGACGAAAAGCACCATCAGCCGTTACTACAAGTTTAGCTCCTGCATCTATAATTCTATCTCTTAAGGCTTCAGGAGAAAACCCTCCAAATACTACACTATGAATAGCCCCAATCCTTGCGCAAGCTAACATTACTATAGCTGTTTCTGGAATCATAGGCATATAAATTACAACCCTATCGCCTTTTTTTACTCCGAATTTTTTAAGCAAATTGGCCGCCTTGCAAGTTTCATGCAATAATCTTCTATAAGTATAAACTTCATAATCCCCCATTTCACCTTCAAAAATCAAAGCAGCTTTATTGCGTCTTGTTTTCATATGACGATCAAGACATTGATAACTTACATTTAAAGTTCCACCTTCAAACCATTTATAAAATGGAGCTTTATCCTCATTTAACACTCTTGAAAAAGGCGAAAACCACTCGATCTTCTCAAGTGCTTGTCTTTTCCAAAAACCTTCAAAATCTTCCTTGGCTTCATCGCATAAATCATAGTATTCACATAAATTTTTTATACGAGCATTACGAGAAAATTCTTTACTTGGCTTAAAAAGCTCTTGATTATTTTGATTAAGCATAAAAACTCCTTTATGGTTATTTTTAAACATTATATAAGAGTTTATTTGTATTAAATACAAATTTAAAAAATAATTAAGATAAATTTTATAAAAAATGGGAATATTTGTAATATTTTATTTAAATTTTATAATGTATGTTAATTTAAGAAACATATTGCATCTTCATAAAAATAAAGACTAAGTTCTTCGTATAATTTTAAATCGAATCTTAAAAATTCTTGTTTTTCCAAGGCAAATTCTAAAATTTTATCCATACAACTTACCCTTATAAAAACATCACTTTTCCTACTTCTAAGTGCTATAATATAACATTTTTCTAAAATAAAATCATAATTATTTTTTGGAATATTTTTAGAATTAAAAAAAGAAATTTTATAAGGATCAATAGCAATTTTGCTTGGAGGTTTTTTAAAATCTTTATATTTTTTACAATTACTAAAATCTATAAAATTACAAAATTTCACACCTTGATTTTCTAGTTCAAAAACATTAGTATTTTCAAATTCTAAAATTTCTCCACTGTGCAAATAAAGTTTTTTTTGCGCCAAAGAATCTAAAAAATGTTTATCATGACTTGCGATTAAAAAACCTGTATTGAAATTTTCATGCATTTTAAGAATAGCTTTTTTAAATAAAAGTGTAGTATTTTTATCCAAAAAAGCACTTGGTTCATCAAGTAAATAATACTTCGCTCTTACGCTTAAAGCTATAGCAAAAGCTATTTTTTGACTTTGTCCTGATGAAAGTTCATTAGGATGTTTACTTAAAAGACTTTCATCTAAATTTAAAAACATCAAACTTTCTTTTATGCGTTCTTCAATATCTTCTTTAATCCCATAAGTTTTTAAGGTAAATAAAAAATTTGCCCTTACACTACGATTTAACAAAATAGGCTCTGGAAAAAGCAAATAAATTTCACGCTTTTGTTTATTATTAGGTTTAAAATTTCCAAAATAAGAAATATTTTTTGAAAAATCTCCTTCTAAAAATTTTAATATTCTTAAAAATGTAGATTTTCCACTTCCATTCGCTCCCATTAAGATGCTAATTTTACTTGTATCAAGTTTTAAATTTTTGATTTTTAAAACTTCTTTGTTTTGATAGTTGAAAAAAAGATTAGAAATTTCTATCATTTTATGTTCTTTTGAGTTTGTGCGTGATGAAATTTAAACAAAAGGCAATGAGAATTAAAACCAAAGCCAAAGCTATACCGTTAGCAAATTCGCCTTTGTTTGTTTCAAGAGAAATAGCTGTGGTTATGGTTCTAGTATCGTATTTGATATTTCCACCTACTATCATCGCTACTCCTACTTCTGCTACAATGCGTCCATAAGCTAGTGCAACGACGCTAATCAAAGCAAAGCGTAATTCATAAATCATCGTTAAAACAAGTTTTAAAGGACTTAGGTGAAAAGATTTTATAAGTAAAAAATGTTTTTTATTCATATTTTCTATCAAATTTGAAAAAAGTGCGATCACTATAGGAAGCGCTAAGATAAACTGCCCTAAAATTAAAGCCTTTATAGTAAAAAGCAATCCAAATTCTCCCAAAGGTCCTCGACTTGAAATCAGTGCATAAAGTATAAGTCCTACTGCAACTGTTGGAAAAGAAAGGCTAGTATCTATGATAAGTTTTATAAAGTATTTGAATTTAAAATCAAAAAAACCTAAGATAAATCCCAAAGGAAAACCTATAAGCAAAGCTAAAACTATAGAAATACTTGAGCTTAAAAGTGTAGTTTTTATAGCTGAAATTACGCTTTCATCAGCATTGAAAAGTAAAAATAAAGCCTGTTTAAAACCATCAAAAATATAATCCAAAAATATCCTTTTTAAAATAAGTAATTTTAGCATAATTATGCTAAAATATTTTTTTATGTAAATTTATAAGGAAAAAAAATGAAAAAAATCATTTCTTTAGCCCTTGCTTTAGCTTTAAGTGCAAGTGCAGCAGAACTTAAAATGGCAACTACAACAAGCACTGACAATACAGGACTTTTAGATGCTCTAAAACCTCTTTATGAAAAAGAAAGTGGCAATACCTTAAAATGGGTTGCCGTAGGAACAGGTGCGGCTTTAAAAATGGGTGAAGATTGCAATGCTGATGTGCTTTTTGTGCATTCTCCAAAGGCTGAAAAAGAATTTATGAAAAAAGGCTTTGGTGTAGATAGAACTCCTGTGATGTATAATGATTTTATCATCATCGCAGATAAATCTTTAGCTTCTAAATTTAAAGGTAAAAATTTAAAAGAAAGCTTAGAACTTATCAAAAATGAAAAGCTTACTTTCATCTCAAGAGGCGATAAATCAGGCACTGACAATAAAGAAAAAAGCCTTTGGAAAAATCTTGGCGGTGTTCCTGAAAAGCAAAGCTGGTATCAACAAAGCGGACAAGGTATGTTAGCAAGCATTAAAATCGCTGAAGAAAAAAAAGGTGTGATTTTAACCGATCGTGGTACTTATATCAAATATGAAGCCAATGAAAAAGGCAAACCAAACTTAGTCATTGTAAATGAAGGCGATGATAGTCTTAAAAATTTTTATTCTGTTATAGCGACAAATCCTAAGCATTGTAAAAATGTAAATTATACAGAAGCTAGTAAATTTATCAAATGGGTAACAAGTGATAAGACTTTAAATTTCATTGCTGATTTTAAACTTCTTAATAAACCTTTATTTGTAATTGATGCAAAAACAAGAAAAGACTAAAAATTAAGCAGGTTTTAACCTGCTTAAAATATCATTTTTTACTTATTGTAACTTTTTTATTTATTTTTCAAAACTTTTAGCTTATTTAAAATTCTTCTTTAGATATAATAAAATCAATAATTAAATATACAAGGTCAAATAATGTTCAAAGTGGATTTAAATAGTGATTTAGGGGAAAGTTTTGGCGCCTATAAAATGGGAATGGATGAAGAAATTTTAAAATTTGTAAGTTCAGTAAATGTCGCTTGTGGCTTTCATGCGGGTGATCCTTGTGTGATGGATGAAACCTTAAATTTAGCCAAGCAAAATGGTGTTTGCATAGGAGCACATCCATCTTATCCTGATCTTTTGGGTTTTGGAAGACGCAATATGCAAATAAGCTTTGAAGAGGCTAAAAACTATGCCTTGTATCAACTAGGAGCTTTATTTGGCTTTGCTAAGGCAAAAGGTATGAAAATACAGCATTTTAAAGCCCATGGGGCGCTTTATAATATGGCAGCTATTGATGAAAATTTAGCCTTAGCACTTTGTGAGGCAGTGGCGAGTTTTGATGAAAATATTATTTTTCTAGGGCTTAGTAATTCTGCTATGAATGAAGCAGCTAAGAAAAAGGGTTTAAGATATGCTAATGAAGTTTTTGCAGATCGTGCCTATAATGATGATGGCACTTTAGTTTCAAGAAAATTAGAAGGGGCGTTAATACACGATGAAAATTTAGCTATCAAACGCGTGATAAAAATGATAAAAGAAAGCAAAGTTACAAGCATAAATGGCAAAGAAATTGATTTAAAAGCCGATAGTATTTGTGTTCATGGGGATAATGCAAAAGCTTTAGAATTTGTTAAAAAAATCAAAGAAAATTTAAAAAAAGAGCAAATTCAAATTTGTGCTTTGGAAAATTTTATATAAGTTTTAGCAATGTTTAGTGTGCATTTTAGTGGAAGTAAAGCTTTGCTTTTGCGTTTTGAGCAAGAAATTTCACCTCAAATCAATGCCTATGTTTTAAGCACAGAACAAAGGATACAAAAAGCCCTAAAAGAAGGTGAAATTTATGGGATTGATGAGTTGGTAAGTGCTTATGCAAGCTTGCTTATATATTTTAATCCTTGCGTGCTTTCTTTAAATTCCTTGCTTGATTTTTTGGAAAAAATTAAAAAGGATATTAAACTTGCAGAACAAAACTCAAGTCTTTGTATAGAAGTTCCACTTTGTTATGATGAAGAATTTGGGCTGGATTTAGAATTTGTGTGCAAACACAATCAAATTTCAAAAGAAGAGCTTATATCTCTTCACACTAAACCTTATTATCTTGTTTTTATGCTAGGTTTTATGGCAGGTTTTCCTTATCTTGGAGGTTTAGATGAAAGACTTTTTACCCCACGCCTTTCAAGCCCTAGAGCAAAAATAGAAGCTGGAAGTGTAGGTATAGCCTATAAACAAACAGGAGTTTATCCCATATCAAGTCCAGGGGGTTGGCAAATCATTGCTAGAACACCTTTGGAATTTTTTGATAAAGAAGATGAAAAAAATCCCACTCTTTTAAAAGCGGGTATGTTTTTAAAATTTAAAGCCATTTCAAAAGATGAATTTTTCGATATCCAAGAGCAAGTTGCTAAAAAAGTCTATCAAAAGGAAATTTATGAGTATAAAAATCATTGAAGCATCTATAAATTCAAGTTTGCAAGACTTTGGTAGAAAAAAATTTGCTAAATTTGGCATAGCAAGAAGTGGAGCTATGGATGAAGATGCTTTAAGAATGGCAAATATCTTGCTTGGAAACAAACAAGATGAAGCAGGAATTGAGCTTTGTTTAAAGGGTGGAAAATACGAATTTTTAGATGAGAATTATTTTGTTTTAAGTGGAGCTGAATTTGAGGCAAAGCTTGATAATCAAAAAATCAAAACTTGCAAAGTATATCAAGCAAATAAAGGCGATATTTTAGAACTTGATTTAGCAAAAATAGGTTTTCGTGGGTATTTATGCGTAGCGGGTGGCTTTGAAGTAAAAAGTTTTTTAAACTCTAAATCCAGTGATGCTAAAATGGGAGCTGGAGTTTTTGAAGGAAGAGCTTTGCAAAAAGATGATATTTTAAATACTCATAATACTTTTATACCTTTTAATTTAGAAGCTAGAGAATGTGAAAATCCTCTTTTTAAAAGCCCTAAAGAGCCTATTATACGCGTTATTTTAGGAACAAATGAAGATGCTTTTACCCAAAAAGGCATAGAAACCTTTTTAAATACTACTTATAAAGTAGGTTTAAAAAGCGATAGAATGGCAATTTATGCAGAATCTAGTGAAAGTATAGAGCATAAAAACTCAGCAGATATCATCTCAGATCCTGCGGTTTTTGGAAGTATACAAGTGCCAAAAAGTGGTATTCCTATCATTTTAATGGCAGGAAGACAAAGCACAGGAGGCTATACAAAAATAGCCACGGTTATAGAAAATGATCTAAGCTTACTCGCACAAGCTAAGTTAGGTTCTAGCTTTAAATTTCAAAGCATTAGCATGCAAGAAGCCTTAGAACTTTATAAACAAAGAGAAATGAAATTTAAAGCTATGGATCAAAAAATCAATCTTGATTTTGAAAATTTAATCTAAGCTTTTTTACCATAAATATTGATAAAATATATAGCACCTATAGCCAAGGCACAACCTAACAAGGTAAGTGCATTTGGCACCTCGTCTAGTATAAAATAACTGCAAATTAAAGCACTAGCAGGAGTGATTAAAACAAAAGAATTTGCCTTAACGCTTCCTAAAATGTGAATCCCGTAATAATAAATACTAGTTCCTATAATAGTTGATAAAAAAGCCACGACAAACATACTGATCCAAAATTTAAATTCAAAATGAAAAATTTCATAACTTTTTACATCAAACAATACCCAAGAAAACATTAAAACAGAAATGAGATTAATATAAAAGTTAATCGCCAAAGGGTGAGCTCCTTTGGCTTTATGATTAAACACTGCCATCAAAGCCCAAATAAAAGAACAAGTTAAAAATAAAATATTAAATTTACCAAATAAATCTTCTAAACTCCCTAAATTTAGCAAACAAAATCCAGATAATAAACCTAAAAATAAGCCTAGAATTTCACTCTTTGTGATCTTGTGAGTTGATTTTTTGTTTTTTTGAAAAAATATCGCTATCATAAATATCAAATAAGAAAAAATAGGAATCATAGTGGTTACTAAAACTCCTCCTTTGCCTGCCAAGCCGTGCTTTATAGCGATAAAAAATACAAAGGCATAAAGCCCATTTAAAACTCCTGCTATCAATACCCATTTTAAGGCAGTTTTTTCGATTTTAAGAGGAATTTTTAAGAAGTTTAAAACAAAAAATGAACCCGATACAACAAAGAAAAAACGCCAAAAGGTAATAATAGAAGTATCCGTATAATTTGCTAAAATCTTAGATGTTGGCCAAGATGAGCCCCATAAAAACATTGCGATAAAAAGCAAGATGAACAAATAACTCTCTTTCATTTTTTCCTTAACTTTTATTAAATTTTATCTAAAAGACTGAAAATATCTTGTTTATTTAGGGTAAAAGTTTCATTTTGATCGTTTTTAATCAAATACTTTTCTCCAAGATTTGAAACTATGTATAAATCTTTTACAAATAAAGTTGCATTGTTTTCTTTAAAAATGGGAATATGCTTGGAATTTAATAATTCTTTAACTTCGGTTTTATTATAAAGTGCGAAACTTTGGTTGTAATTGCCTATTTTACTTATTCTAATAATATAAGGATTTAAAAGCACAAGTAAAAAAATAAAAGCTGGTATAAAAGATATGGGTATAACTTTTAAATACTGCTTTTCATAGATAAATTTATAAAATAAATAAATCAATAAATGATAAATTAAAAAAAAGTAAAATAAAGCTATGATATTTGTACTTAAAAATTGATAGATTGAAAAAAATCCATAAATATATGTAAATGAAGTTAGGAAAAATTCTATAGCATTAGCTAAAAATTCTTTTTTATTGTAAGCTTGGTTTTTAAATTTTATATAAAAAAGTAAGGATGAAAGTAGAGGTATTGCAATAAAAATTATAATGCTTCCTAACATAGCATTAAGGAATTTGTAAAATAGAAATATTAATAAAATATTGGCTAAGGCTATTGGAGTTAAGAAATAAAAACCTATTGTTTTAAATTTAGCATGGGTATTTTTTAAAAAATGATTAAAAAATATTAAAGGAGTGAGATACAAAATAAGAAAAAATGAAACAAATATAAATCCAATCCATGCTATTGAAAAAATATTAGAAAAAATCAAATCCTTGTTGAAATCAGGAATAAAATGGGCATTGAAAATATAATACTCAGTTAAAATCCAAGCTCCCAAAGCAAAACTTACAAAAATAATACTAGTGCTTATCACCCCTAAATATTTTTTTAAAAAGTCCATTATCAAAAAAAATTGTTGCTTAAGGTTTTTTAATTCATTGATGTTTTCTTGATTCATAATCTGCCTTATAAAAAAATGATTTTACACAAAAATACTTTTTCAATCCTTTAAAAAATGCTTTAATATTAAAAATTTTAAAAGATTTTCAAGGCTAAAAAGCCTTGAGTTTATACTTTGCGTCTTTGCTCTAAGCAAGGCAAAGTTTTTCTTAGTTGAGCGATTTCTTCTAAATCAATTTGAACAAAGGCTAGAGCTTCTTCTTCACCCATTTTGATAAGTTCTATGCCCAAAGGACTTATGAGTGCTGATTCTCCTGTGTAGATATTTTTTGTTTGAGAACAAGCGCATAAGAATACAGTATTTTCCAAAGCTCTAGCGCGAGAAAGTAAAGAAAAATGCTCTTTTTTAAGCTTTCCATCTACCCAAGCTGTAGGCACTAAGATGAGTTTTGCACCTTGTAAGGCTAAGCTTCTAGCGATTTCTGGAAAACGTAGCTCATAACAAACCATCATGCCCATTTTACCCCAAGGCGTATAAAAAGCTTTGATGGGATTTTGTCCTTCTTCTATATCCTTGCTTTCATTATAAGAAAAGGCATTGTAAAGATGGGTTTTATGATATTTGTGAAGAATTTTTCCTGAATTGACAAAAAGCACACAATTTTTAACCTTGATTGCGCCTTTTTCAAAAAAACCAAAAACCACAGCAAGTTTTAATTTTTCACTCTCTTTTAGTATGGTTTGAACGAATTCATCTTGTATATCTTGAGCTATATCTTGAAAATTCACACTCCCATCACTTGGCACAAAGGCCATGCAAGTTTCTGGAAAAACTACCAAATGAGCCTCTTGTTTTTTGGTCTCATTTAAAAGTTTTAAAATTTTTTCTAAATTTTCTTGCCATTTAGGGCTTGTTTTAATTTGTGCTAGTGCGATTTTCATCATATCTTAATATTTGTTTAATCTTGATAAAAAGCTTACTCTTTCAGTATCATGATGGTTTGAAATTTGATACGCATTTGAAGCTAAAGAAGCGATTTTTTCTTTATCTTGCGTGTCTAAGCTAAAATCAAAAACATTAAAATTTTGTTTCATTCTGTCTTTACTTAGAGTTTTTGGTATCACGGCGATTTCTCTTTCTATGAGCCATCTAAGAACGACTTGAGCTACGCTTTTTCCATGCTTTGCACCAATTTGCTGCAAAGTGATATTATTAAAAAGATTATTATGCCCTTCAGCAAAAGAAGCCCAAACTTGCATGATAATACCTAGCTTATTCATAGTATTTTGAGCCGAGTTTTGTTGATAAAAAGGGTGGCATTCTACTTGATTTAACATGGGTTTGATTTCATTGTGTAAGCAAAAATCAACAAGACGATCAGGGTAAAAATTGCTCACACCTATGGCTTTACTAAGTCCTTCTTTATAAATTTCACTCATCACACGCCATGCTCCATAAGTATCATTAAAAGGTTGGTGTATGAGATAAAGATCAATATAATCAAGCCCTAATTTTTTAAGGCTTTCTTCAAAGGCCTTTTTTGCTAGCTTTTCGTTTGTTTTATCCACCCAAAGTTTAGTGGTGATAAAAAGTTCTTCGCGTTTTATCCCGCTTGCTTTGATTGCAGATCCTACGGCCTCTTCATTATTATAAATTGAAGCTGTGTCGATAAGACGATATCCAACGCTTAAAGCATCTTCTACGCAAGCTTGGGGGTTTTTTTAGGATCGATTTGAAATACTCCATAACCTAAAATAGGCATTTTATTACCATTTGCTAAAGTTAAATATTGCATATTATCTCCTTTAATCATAATTGTTTATATTATACTATGCAAGGCTAATAAATTTTAAAAAGTTATTATTTCTCAAGCAAAAATTTTTTTCAAGTGTAGTTCATACTCGTTTAGATATTTTTCCACTTGAGGATTTTTTACCACATCATTACACATAAAAGTTGGTAAAGCTTTCATACCTATAAATTCATGAGCCTTATGCAAATGCCAATACACCATATCTACACCCTTTCCTTCAAAAAATTCATTTTTATCATTAAAGGCTTCAAGAGGTGCATTCCAAGTGAGAGAAAACATGTATTTTTTACCATGATCTAAACCACCTTTTCCGTAGTTTTTACTAGGATTTTCATGAGTTCTTCCATCATTTTTAAAAAGCACTCCAGCACCCAAACCAAACACTTCATCGATATATTTTTTAACTATCCAAGGCTCCCCCATCCACCAAGCTGGCATTTGATAGATCACAGCATCAGCTTTTATAAATTTTTGCATCTCTTCTTTAGGATCATATCCTTGATCTATGTGAGTTTGATCTACCTCGTATCCTAGTGTTTTTAAAATTTCTAAAGCATAATTATGCAATGTCAAATTAAGTTGTCCTTTTGAATTTCCAAATTCTTTAGCACCATTAAGCAAGAGTATATTTTTCATTTTTATCCTTTTTTAAATTTTATGATACAATTATAACTTAGCATAATATCATTTTCAATACAGAAAATAAAGTAATATACTATACTAAAGGAATGTTAAATGACTAAAGAGAATTCTCCGTGTAATTTCGAAGAATGTGGATTTAACTATACTCTAGCATTAATTAATGGAAAATATAAAATGAGTATTTTATACTGCTTATTTCGCTATGAAATCGTGCGTTATAATGAACTCAAACGCTTTTTAAGCTCCATATCTTTTAAAACTTTAACCAATACCTTAAGAGAACTAGAAAACGATGGTTTAATTATCAGAAAAGAATACGCTCAAATTCCACCCAAGGTAGAATATAGCTTATCCAAACGTGGACAAAGTTTAATTCCCATTTTACAAGCTATGAGCAAATGGGGCAAGAAAGACAAAAAAGGGAAAAAATGCTTGAATTAATTGGCGAACTTTCTTTGCAAAATTATATGGGAGAATGGCTTGAAATAGCTAGAAAACCGGCCTTTTTTCAAAAATCTTGCCTAAATTCAAAGGCAAAATACGAGCTTAAATACAAAAATGGCATTCCTTATGTAGAAATTGAGAATTTTTGCAGTAAAAAAATGAAATTTCAAGTATAAAGGGTAAGGCAAAAATCGTTTCAAATAGGCAATTAGCAGTGAGATTTAACATCTTTATGAACCTTTTTAACAAAGTAAATTATGAAATCATTTTTGTTGATAGCGAGTATAAAGTTGCCATTGTGGGTAGTCCTGATAAAAAATATCTTTGGATTTTAGCAAGAAATATAATAGATGAAAAAAATATAAAAGAGCTTTTAAACATCGCTAAGCAAAGGGGATTTGACATTAGCGATGTGGTTTTTGATAAGTATTAAATTATTCTTTTGTCATATCAATGACGTAGCGAAATTTAGCCTTTCCTGAGGTTAGATTTTCATAAGCTTTATCGATTTCTTGTGGGGTGATAAGCTCGGTTTCTGGATAAATTTCATGTTTTAAAGAAAAATCAAGCATTTCTTGAGTTTCGGCAATACCGCCAATTAGCGAGCCATAAACCTTTTTACCTGCTTTATGCACAAGCTCGTTTATACCTATATTTACCTTATCTTCCACAGGCGGTAAGCCAACTATAGCCATTTCGCCACCAAATTTAAGTAAATCCAAATAAACAGCAGGATTATAAGGCATTGGAATGGTTGAGATGATTAAATCAAAACGTTCTTTTACAGCGTTTTTATCGCAGCTTGTGTAAAATGAGCTTACACCCATAGCCAAAGCATCGGCTTTTTTGTTTTCATTTCTAGCAAAAACGCTAACCTTTGCACCCATTTTAACAGCATATTTTACAGCCATCATACCAAGTCCGCCAAAGCCTGCTATAGCAACGCTTGAACCTTCTTTTATCTTAGAAAATCTTAAAGGCGAGTAAGTGGTAATGCCCGCACAAAGCAAAGGCGCAACCTTATCCATCGGTGCATTTTTTGGCACACAAATGGCAAATTTTTCACTTACAACTATGTTGTTTGAGTAACCCCCATAAGTGTTTTCATTGCCGTGAAATACATCGCAACTATTGTAAGTAAAGATGGTTTTGCCATTTTCGCAAAACTGCTCTTGTGAGCGTTTGCAAGCATCGCACTCACCGCATGAATTTACCATACAACCAACCCCTGCGTAATCTCCTACTTTAAATTTGCTTACATTTTTACCCACAGCGATAACTTCTCCTGCTATCTCATGCCCAGGCACACAAGGATAAGTAGCTTCTCCCCACTCGCTTCTTGCGGTGTGAATATCGCTATGACAAATACCTGCATATAGGATTTTAATCAAAATATCATTATCACCAATAGCGTGGCGGCTAAATTCAAAGGCTGTGAATTTCGCATCCTTGCTAAGCATTGCATAGCCTTTACTTGCGATGCGATTGTTTTCTAAAATTTTGTATTGCATTTTTGCTCCTTTTTTGATTTTTTATAATTATAAAACATTAGAGTAGCTATAAGTCAAGAGTGAAAATAATTTTTTAAAATTAGTATAAATGCTATAATTATAAAATTTAATTTCACTTTGGGGTAAAAATGCAAAATTTGTATTCAGAAGATGATACTAGAGTAAAATTTATAGATGCAAAGCTTTATGATAGTTCTTGGAATGAAGAAAATATAAAAAGAAATTATTATTTTACAGATGGTAGAAAGCTTTTAGGTGGTAAAAGAGCACAAAGAAAATTTGCAGATTATTTGCTTAGATATGAAGGAAACAACCTTGCTATAATAGAAGCTAAAAAATTTAGTAAAGATCCTTTAGATGGTTTATCTCAAGGCATAGAATATGCAAAAATTTTAAATGTGCCTTTTGTATATAGTAGCAATGGAGAAAAAATTTATGAATACGATATGAGAAGTCATAGTGGTGAATACATAGATAAATTTCCAAGTCCTAAAGAACTTTTTGATAGAATTTTTGGTAATTTAAAAGAATGGCAATATAGACTTTTAACACAAAAGCCAATGTATATACCGCAAAAAGAATTAAGATATTATCAAAAAATAGCAATAGATAAAGTCATAGAAGCTTTAATCAATGGTAAAGATAGAATTTTACTTACCCTTGCTACCGGCACAGGTAAGACGACTATAGCTTTTGCTTTGTGTTATCGTTTGCTTGAAGCAAGATGGAATAAAGAAAACAAAGACCAAAAACCTAAAATATTGTTTTTATGCGATAGAGTGAGCTTAAGAGATCAAGCTTTGGGAGAATTTAACGCAGTAGAAAGCGATTGTAAAGTAATCAGCGCAGAAGAGATTAGAAAAAATGATGGAAAAATCATCACCAACGCAAATGTTTTCTTTGGAATTTATCAAAGTCTAGCTGCAAATTCTAAAGATCAAGAAAATACCCAAGAAGAACAAGAGAGCAAATTTTATCTACAATACCCAAAAGATTTTTTTGACCTTATCATCATCGATGAGTGTCACAGAGGCGGAGCAAACGAAGAAGGAAGCTGGAGAGCTGTACTTGAGTATTTTTCTTATGCGACTCAGCTTGGTTTAACCGCTACTCCAAAAAAAGAAGAAAATATAGACACTTATGAGTATTTTGGTGAAAGTGTTTATGATTATAGTCTTAAAAGTGGTATTGAAGATGGATTTTTAACCCCTTATAAAGTCAAACTCATAAAAACAACTTTGAGTGATGGTTATACCTATAATCCTGATGATTTAATACAAGGTGAGCTTGAAAAAGGCTTTTATAAACAAAGTGAATTTGAAAGAAATATTTTTTTACCAAACTATAATGACTTTATCGCTAAGAAAATTTTAGAGCTTATAAATCCTATGGATAAAACCATAATTTTTTGTGCAAATCAAGCTCATGCAAATGAAGTAAAAAGAGCTATAGATAAATATAAAAGCGTTAAAAGAGATGATTATTGTGTAAGAGTTACGAGTGATGAAGGTAAAATAGGGCTTGATTATCTAAAATTGTTTCAAGATAATGATAAAAGCTATCCTGTCATACTTACTAGCTCTAAAATGCTCACAACTGGAGTGGATGCAAAAAATGTGCGAAATATAGTATTGCTAGCAAATATAGGTTCTATGGTGGAATTTAAGCAAATCATCGGGCGTGGCACTAGGGTTTATGAAGGTAAAGACTTTTTTACTATACTTGATTTTGTCGGTGCGACTAAACTTTTTTATGATCCAAAATGGGATGGTGAAAAAATAGAAGAATTAAAAGAGCAAGATGAAAAAGAAAAAATCACTAAAGAGCATATAAAACAAACAAAAGAAGAAAGCAAAGAAAAAAAGAGCGTAACCATACACTTAAAAGGCACAAAACTTAAGGTTTTAGATATCACAACTACTTATGTAGGAGCACAAGGTAAGCCACTTAGCACTAAAGAATTTTTAGAATTTTTGATAGGAAAGCTTGATGAGTATTATGATGATGAAGCAAAATTGCGTGAAATTTGGAGTGATCAAAAAAATAGAGAAAGATTTTTAAAAGCCCTTGCAAATGATGGAGTAGATGAAAATGCTTTAAAAGATCTAAGAGAAATTTTTCAAAAAGATTGTGATATATACGATGTTTTAGCGCATTTAAGCTTTAATGCCGAGATAAAAACAAGGCAAGAGCGTGTTTTACAAGTAGAAAATGGTGAGTTTTTAAAACGCTTTCAAAAAGAAAAGGCTATAAAATTTATAGAATTTTTACTAAATAGATATCAAGAATACGGCATAAAAGATTTTGATGATGGCTTAAAACCACTTATAGAACTTAGTTCTTTGGGTAATGTAAGAGAATTGGCCGATGAATTTGGTGGCTTAGAAATTCTAAAACAAAGTTTTGATGATTTACAAAGGGAGATTTATTTAAACTGAAAGGAGAGAAAATGAGTAATAGTTTTTTAAATACAGAGACTTTAACTCTTAATGATTTATTTGGTAAAGATAGAACTTATAGTGTTCCAAAATATCAAAGAAATTATTCTTGGAGTGAAGATCAATGGGAAGATTTATGGTGTGATATTGAAGATTTAGAAAAATCAAACTATCCACATTTTATGGGTTCTATAGTATTGCAAGAGACTAAAGATGCCAAAAATATAGATATAATTGATGGGCAACAAAGATTAACTACCTTAAGTATTTTTATGTCCGCGATAATATTTTATATAGATAATTTGGTCAAAAAAGATAAAGATAAAACAGATAATGAAAAAAGGAAAGAAATTTTTAATAAAAAATATTTAGGTTATGAAAGTTCTACTACATTAAAAATAGTTCCAAAACTTACTTTAAATAATACTAATAATAATTTTTTTACTCACTATATTATTAATCAGAATATTCCAGATAAACCAACTCTAGCAGATGAGGATAATTCTAATTATTTATTATATAAAGCATTTAATTTTTTTCAAAAAAAAATTAAAGAAAAATTTCAAGAAGAAGATGGGAAAATAATTGCAGAATATGTGGAGATGATAGGAGAACAATTAAAGTTTATTGTGATTATAGTTCAAAATGAATTAGATGCTTATGTTTTATTTCAAACACTAAATGCTAGAGGAGTAGAATTAACAGCCGCTGATTTATTAAAAAATTACTTTTTAAATTTACTTAAAAATGAACCAGAAATTTTAAATCAAGCTAATTTAATGTGGGAAAACATAAATAATAAAATTTCAACAGAAAAAATACCCGATTTTCTAAGAAGTGTTATAAATTCACAAATAGATTTGGTTACAAAAAATAGACTTTTTAAAGAAGTTAAAAAAAATATTAAGACTTCAGAAGAGGCTTTTAATTTTATATCTAAACTTCATAAATTATCTTCTTTGTATCTTGCTTTGCAAAATTCAAATCATAGTTCTTGGAATGATTTTACAGCACAAGATGCAAAATATTATATTGATATTTTAGAGTTATTAAGATTTAAATCATCTTTACCATTACTGCTAATTGCTAAAGAAAAAATAGTAGATGATCAAGATTTTATAAAAATTTTAAAAGCTTGTGCTATATTATCTATTAGATATTCTATTTCAAAAACTAGAACAAATAAATTGGAATCTAGCTATAATAAAATTGCTTGCAATATATTTCATAGCAAATATAAAAATACCAAGGAAATTATAGATGCATTAAAATCAATTGATATTGATGATAATGACTTTAAAAAATCTTTCTCTATATATTCTAAAAAAGCAACCTCAGGAAATGATGCAAAAATAGTCAAATTTTTACTTGTTAATATTGAAAGGCATTTATCTGGAGGCATATGTGATGAACAAATTGCAACAATAGAGCATATACTTCCATCATCTTTAAATAACGAAAAAGTTCATAAATTAGGAAACTATATTTTATTAGAAAAAAAATACAATCAAGAATTAAAAGATAAAAAATTCGAAGAAAAAATTTCTATATATAACAAGTCTAGCTTTAAACTACCAAGATATATAGCGGATAATTTTAAAACTTGGGACACAAAAAGTATTGATCAATATCAAAATTTTTTAGCTAAACAAGCCTTGGCTCTATGGAAAATACAATGACAAATTTACCACAGGGTTGGGAAGTTAAAAAGCTTGAAGAAATTGCAAATATCAAAGGAGGTAAAAGACTTCCCAAGGGTGAAAATTTATTAGACAATAATACAAAATTTGCTTATATAAGAGTTGCGGATTTTCAGGACAATGGGACTATAAATTTACAAAATATTAAATTTATCAATGAAAACACTTACAATGTTTTAAAAAATTATAAAATTTATGATGATAATCTATATATTAGCATTGCTGGAACTATTGGAAAAAGCGGTATTATCCCCAAAGAATTAAACGGAGCTATTCTAACAGAAAATGCTGTAAAGCTAGAATATATTCAAAACAATATTTCCAATAAATTTATGTATTTTTTTACATTATCAAATATATTTAAAACACAAATACAAACTTCTACAAAAATAGTTGCTCAACCAAAATTGGCAATTACAAGATTAAAACAAATTCAAATCCCACTACCGCCGCTCAAAGAGCAAGAAAGGATAGTGGGAATTTTAGATGAGAGTTTTGCAAAGATAGATGAGAGTATAAAAATCTTAGAGCAGAATTTGCTAAATTTAGATGAGTTAATGCAAAGCGCCTTGCAAAAAGCTTTCAATCCATTAAAAGACAATGCTAAAGAAAACTATAAACTCCCACAATCTTGGGAATGGAAAAGCTTAGAAGAGATTAGCGAAAATATTTCTGCGGGTGGAGATAAGCCAAAAAACTGCACAGAAAGTAAAACTGCCAAAAATCAAATCCCTGTTTATGCAAATGGTGTAAATAATAATGGTTTAGTTGGATATACAGATAAAGCTACCATTATAAAACCTTCTTTAACTATATCTGCTAGAGGAACAATAGGTTTTGTTTGCATTAGAAAAGAACCTTATTTTCCTATTGTAAGGCTTATTTCTTTAATTCCTTGTGAAAATATATTATGCTTACATTATTTATATTTTTGTTTGAATTTTTTTATAGCAAAAGGTGAAGGTTCTAGTATTCCGCAACTTACTATACCAAAATTTAAATCCCTACAAATCCCCCTACCCCCACTCAAAGAGCAAGAGCAAATCGCAGAGCATTTAGATTTTGTCTTTGAAAAGGCAAAGGCTTTAAAAGAGCTTTACACTAAAGAACTAAAAGATTATGAAGAGCTTAAGCAATCCTTACTTGATAAAGCTTTTAAGGGAGAATTATAATGTTAAAAAATTTGCCAAATTTTAACACATTGGCTTGATATGTTAAAAATTTTTGATTTTTTTAACATATTTTTTTATAATGTTAAAATTTTTAGAAAAAATTAACATATTGGAAAATTATGAAAGAATTTATACCTCAAAAATTGCCTTTAAATATAGAATTAAATGCAAATATTTATAGTCTTATCATTAAAGCTTCTAGAAAATTAGCAGAGTTAAATGGACTTAGTAAAAGCATACCAAATCCAAGTATTTTAATCAATGCTTTGATTTTGCAAGAAGCAAAAGATTCGAGTGAGATAGAAAATATCATCACAACACATGATGAACTTTTTTTATCACGAGTTGATGAAAACAAACTCACAAGAGCAGCAAAAGAAGTGAAAGATTATGAAAGTGCTTTGAAAAAAGGATATGAGTTATTAAAAAAAGAACAGTTATTAAGAAATGCACATATTTTAGAAATTCAAAAAAGATTAGAAAGAAATAATGCAGGTTTTAGAAAACAAAGTGGAACTATGCTTAAAAATCCTATTACAGGAGAAATCAAACACATACCACCCCAAAATCCTAATGATATACAAGAACTTATGGGAAATTTAGAACTATACATTAACGATGATAGTTTAGATGAATTTGATTTTTTGGTAAAGATGGCAATTATACATTATCAATTTGAAAGCATTCATCCTTTTTATGATGGCAATGACAGAACGGGTAGGATTATAAATATACTTTATTTAGTATATAAAGGACTTTTGGATTTTCCTATTTTATATCTTAGTGCTTACATAGTAAAAAGTAAAGATGAGTATTATAAGCTTTTACAAAAAGTGCGTGATGAAGGGGATATTTTAAAGTGGATAGAATACATACTTAAAGGCATAGAGCAAACCGCTGTAAAAACTATTGAAACTATCATTAAGATAGAAAAAATGATGTCTAATGTAGGTGAAATTTTACAAAATAAAACGAATTTTTATAGTAAAGATTTTGTGGAGCTTTTGTTTTCTCATCCTTATACAAAGATAGATTTTTTAATAAAAAAATTAGACATTTCAAGACAAAGTGCTTCAAAATATCTTAAAATTTGTGAAAATTTAGGAATATTAGAGTGTATTAAAATGGGTAGAAGTAATTATTATATAAATATAGAACTTTTAAGACTTTTTAGAAAAGGAATTTTTTAAATGCAAAATAAAATCGATAAAATCACAGATATTCTAAGAAGAGATGATGGCATAAGTGGTGCTATGCACTATACAGAGCAGATTGGCTGGATACTTTTTTTAAAATTTTTAGATGATTATGAGACAAATTTAAAAGATTTAGCGTTTTTAGATGGCAAAGATTATAAAAGCATTTTAGAAGAAAAATTTAGCTGGAGTGTTTGGGCAGCGCCTAAAAAAGATGGCAAACTTGATGTAAAAAATGCTTTAAGTGGATCGGATTTGCTTGAATTTGTAAATAAAGAGCTTTTTCCTTATCTTAAAAATTTTAAAAATAATGATGATTTTAAAAGTATAGAGTATAAAATCGGTGGAATTTTTGAATTTATAGACAATCGCATAGCAAATGGACATACTTTAAGAGAAGTGATAAATATCATTGATGAGATTAGTTTTAATAAAGAAGATGAAGTATTTGCCTTAGGTGAAGTTTATGAAAAACTTTTAAAAGATATGGGTAGCGATGGTGGAAATAGTGGAGAATTTTACACCCCTCGTCCTTTGATAAAGGCTATGGTGGAAGTAATAGATCCTAAACCAAAAGAAAGAATTTATGATCCTTCTTGTGGTAGTTGTGGATTTTTAGTTGAGAGTTTTTTACATATTTTATATAAAGACAGAACCAAAGGCAAAAAAGCAAATTTAAGCGTAGAAGAGCTTGAATTTTTAAAAAATGATGCTCTTTTTGGTAAAGAAAAAACTCCTCTTAGCTATGCAATGGGCGTTATGAATATGATATTACATGAAATTTCAAGTCCAAATATCATAAAAACAAACACTTTAAGTAAAAAAATAACAGATATAACAGAACAAGAAAAATACGAAGTAATCCTTGCAAATCCACCTTTTGGAGGTAAAGAAAAAGAACAAATTCAAGAAAATTTTCCTATAAAATCAAACGCTACTGAACTTTTGTTTTTGCAACACATTTTAAGATCTTTAAAAAACAATGGAAGATGTGCGATCATCGTGCCTGAAGGTGTACTTTTTCAAAATTCAAATGCCTTTGTGAGTGTAAAAAAAGATTTAGTAGATGATTTTAATTTAGAATGCGTTTTGAGTTTGCCAAGTGGGGTATTTTTGCCTTATAGTGCTGTTAAGACTAATGTGCTTTTTTTCTCTAAAGGTAAAAAATGTATTTGTAAAGGCGATGGAGTTTATTACTACGAACTTATACCACCTTATAAACTTACTAAAAATAAGCCTTTAGAATACACACATTTTAAAGAATTTCTAAAGTGCTACAAAGAAAGAAAAATCACTGCTAATTCTTGGCTTGTTAGCAAAAAAGAGCTTGAAGAAAGAAATTATGATTTAAGTGCTAAAAATCCAAATGTAAAAGAAGAAAAAATCCTAAAAACTAGTGAAGAGATTTTAAATTCTTTAGAAGAAAATCTAAAAATACAACAAGAATATCTAAATGAGCTTAAAAGCATACTAAAATGATTGCAAGTTTTTTGATAAAAACTAATTTACAAATAACTTCTAAGCTCAATTTACAATAAATATTTATTGCTTGCATTCTACTTTTTAATATCATCAAGCAAATTTAGGGCATTTAAAGCCTTTGGATAGCCAATATATGGAATAAGAGCTGCAATGATATTTAGCAAATCTTTTCTACTTTGCCCCATGTTAAGATTGCCTTGTATGTGAGCTTTTACTTGATTGTCTAGCCCACCAAGTGAGATAAGATATACAAGGGTTAAAAGCTCCCTAGTTTTTAGATCAAGCCCCATGCGTGTATAGTAGTCTCCAAAACAATTCGCACTCAAAAAATCATTTATAAAAGCTTTATCTTCTGGGGTAGATTCTATCATTTTAGTGATATTAGCTTCACCAAAAATAGTATTTTGTATTTCCCTACCTTTTATTTTGCGATTTTCTTGCGTAGTAGTGTCTTTCATCACTTGCAAAAAGTTGATCCTTTTTTGCTCCTCCTAAGAGTTTTTCAAAAATTTCTCTTGCTTTTTGTCTTAATTGCATGGTTTTATCCTTTGTAGTTTTTAAAATTTGTGAAAAAAGAGCATTTAAAGATACTCCAAAAACATAAAAGTTTTTATAAAAATTTTTGTGTTTTATTTACAAATTTCTTTACTCTTTTGCTTCTTTTAAGGCATGTTCATATTCTTCATCGCTTACAAGCTCAAGCCATTCTACATTTTTACCCTCTTTCTCGCCTGTAAGTGCTATGTGTGCTCCACTACTTGTATTAGTTGCACCATGAAAATGCTTTACTCCTATAGGACAGCTTATCACATCGCCTTTTTTAGCTATAAAGGCTTTTTGGCCTGGAACTTTTGTGATGATTTCACCCTCTGTTACGATTAAGGTTTGTCCTTGAGGATGAGTATGCCATGCACTTCTAGCACTGGCTTCAAATTCAACCAAAGCCCCGCTAAAATTTCTCCACTCATTTGATTTAAACATCATAGAAACTTTTACATTTTTGCTAAAAAATTTACTATCACCTTTAAAACTTCCATAAATTCCTGCTTTTTCTAATTCTTGCATTTTACCTCCTTTTTTAGTATTATAAAACATGAGAGCTACTCTAAGTCAAGTAAAAATTTAAAATCTTAATTTCATTTTTTCTATCCTACTTCTTATAAAAATCATGATAATTCCTAAAATCAACAAAACAATAGTATTTACGATAATATAACGCGTATCGCTCAAAGAAATCACAAGTCCACAAATAGCAGTTCCGGTGCTTAATCCTATATTGGCCACGCTTATAAAAAGTCCATTGCTAAAATTAGCAGCCTTTGGAAAGGGATAACTTATCATAAAATGTGTGCCGTTATTCATCACACCTGCTAAAATTCCTAATATAAAGGCAAATATTATAAGTATAATTTCACTATAAAAACTAAACAGTAAAATATAAAATCCTATCATAATTAAAGGTGTTAAAATCAAAGTAAAATTTGCGTTTTTAACAAGGGTCTTTCCGGCTATATAATTGCCTATAATATTTGAAAAACCATAAATAGCCAATACAATACTAATTAAAGTAAAATTCATCTTTCCTACACTATGTAAGAAATCAGAAAAATAAGAGTAAAAACCCCAAATTCCAGCATTTATACAAATAACACAAAGTATGCTAATCCATAAAAGCGGGTATCTTAAAATAAGCAATTGTTTGCTTATTTTTACAGAATTTACTTTTTTAAAATCAGGAACAAAAAATAAAGTTGCTATAAAAGATAAGGTATTTAAAAATACAAAAAATAACATTGCCATTTTAAAACTAAAATTTCCACCAAAATAACTAGTCATAGGTACACCCAAAACCATTCCAGCACTAACTGCTGCAAAAATCTTAGCTGTAGCTTTTGGAATTTCTTTCTTATCTTCGACCAAATTTGTAACCATACTTAGAGCAAGAGCTATATAAATAGGATGAAAAAAAGCAGGAATAGCTCTTAAAATAAGCAATTGCCAAAATTCACCCACAAAAGCGGAAGTTAACGAGCTTAAGATAAACACAGCTAAACAAATAAGCATAAGTTTTTTAGGATTGAAATTTGCACAAAGTAGCGGGACAATAGGGGCGCAAAAAGTTATCACGAGTGCAAAAATACTCACACACCAACCCGCATCTGAAATACTTACACTGAAATTTTGAGAAACAATAGGAATTATACCCATCATCCCTAGTTCTGTGCTCAAAATCCCAAATACCCCTAAACAAAATACTAGAATAATTTGAGCATTTGAAGCTTTATTTAAATTTTTCATTTTATCCTTTCAATTAATATTTTTAAAAGTATAAAAGATGAGAGTAGGTCTAAGTCAATAACCTAAAATAAAAATATTTATCTATATTAAATAAAATCTTTAGAAAAATCTAAAACTTCAAAATAAGCATTTAAAAGAAATAAAAGATGCCTTAAAAGCATAAGATATCTTTTATTTATAGGCTTATTACTCCAATGCGTGTATTTTTATCGCAAGAATTAAGCACTATGTCTATCATAGCACTAGCATAATCACTATAGCTTATTTTACTCAAACAAATGTTTAAAATAAAATTTTTATTTTTATTGGTTATGATTATTTTAGGCGTGGCTATATCTTTTGGAATTTTTATTAATTTAATTTAAGGAAATAAAATGCAAAAATTTTTAACCATTATTTCAGCA
The DNA here is from genome assembly GCF_011068165.1 of Campylobacter sp. CFSAN093233. Taxonomy (NCBI): domain Bacteria; kingdom Pseudomonadati; phylum Campylobacterota; class Epsilonproteobacteria; order Campylobacterales; family Campylobacteraceae; genus Campylobacter; species Campylobacter sp. CFSAN093233. Next base: position 2,090 of record NZ_JAAMWY010000001.1, on the reverse strand, counting down.
ATCAATGATGAAAGTAGGATTTTGATTTTGTATCATCTTTTAAGATACAAAGAACTTTGTGTTTGTGATTTACAAGAACTTTTAAACATGGGTCAATCAAGACTTTCAAGACATTTAAAAATTTTAAAAGATGCAGGTTTTTTGTATGTAAGGCGTCAAGGAACTTGGGCGTATTATGGGATTAATAATGAGCTTTTAAAACTGCATTTAAATCTTTTTGAAAATATCAAAAATTTAGAACTTAAAAATGCTATTAAAAAATGAAAATATTATTACCCAAATTTGCCCTTAATATAAAATCAACCCTTAAACTTATGCAATTTATCACAAGGTTGATAGTCCTTGCTTTCTGGATTAAACCCATCGACTTCATTTGCAAGCATTTCTTCATAAATTTTTATCTTTTTGCTTAAAACTTTTTCACTTTCTTTTAATGTTTTAATCTGGTTTTGTAATTTTTTCTTTGTTTGCTTTAACATCTCTTGTCTCTCTTTGGCAGTTTTTATACCCAAAGAGCAAAGTTTTATATAATGTTTGATTTGTTCTATTGGCATACCTGAAATTCTAAGCCATTCTATCCATTTTACCCATTCTATATCGCTTTTTGAAAAATATTTCACACTATTTTCATCTTTTTGAACAAAAGGAAACAAACCTTTTTTAGCCCAAAATCTTAAAGTATGAGCACTAACTTTTGTTTCTTTTTCTACTTTTTTTATAGTATAAGCCATATTTTCTCCTTTATTTAAGATAAAAATAAAAATTTATTTTATTTTTTTGTGATAAAATAATAGCCAAATTATTAGTTTTATGCTAAAAATAACAAAGATTAAAAGGAAAATAATGAATAGTATTAAAATCAAACTTTCCCTCATTGCAAATTTAATTGCAATTTTTGCCTTAATTGTTCTAGGTATTGTAAGTTTTTATTTTACAAAAACCTCACTATATGAAAGCACTCTTAAAAATCAAACTGACCTACTTAAAGTCACACAATCTACCGTTGAAGATTTCCGTTCCACAAATCAATCTTTTACTAGAGCTTTAGAAAAAGATATCGCGAACTTACCTTATCAATCTTTAATCACTGAAGAAAATATTATTAACAATGTTGGTCCAATATTGAAATATTATCGTCATAGTATAAATGCACTAAATGTTTATTTAGGTTTAAACAATGGAAAAGTTTTACTTAGTCAAAAATCTAATGATGCAAAAATGCCTGAATTACGTGATGATTTAGATATAAAGACAAAAGATTGGTATCAAGAAGCTTTAAAAACAAATGATATTTTTGTTACACCAGCATATTTAGATACAGTTTTAAAACAATATGTAATAACGTATTCTAAAGCTATTTATAAAGATGGTAAAATCATAGGGGTACTGGGTGTCGATATACCATCAGAAGATTTGCAAAATTTAGTTGCAAAAACCCCTGGAAATACTTTTTTATTTGATCAAAAAAATAAAATATTTGCAGCAACCAATAAAGAATTATTAAATCCATCCATTGATCATTCTCCTGTTCTAAATGCATATAAACTCAATGGTGATAACAACTTCTTCTCTTATAAGTTAAATAATGAAGAAAGACTTGGAGCTTGTACTAAAGTCTTTGCTTATACAGCTTGTATTACCGAAAGCGCTGATATTATAAATAAACCTATTTATAAAGCTGCATTTATTCAAGCCATTGTTGTCATTATTGTAGTAGTATTTAGCGTCATCCTCCTTTATTTCATCGTATCAAAATACCTCTCCCCACTTGCAGCTATCCAAACAGGTTTAACTTCATTCTTTGATTTTATCAACTATAAAACAAAAAATGTTTCTACTATAGAAGTAAAAAGCAATGATGAATTTGGACAAATCTCAAATGCTATCAACGAAAACATTCTTGCTACTAAAAGAGGCTTAGAACAAGACAATCAAGCCGTTAAAGAATCAGTTCAAACCGTATCAGTTGTAGAAGGTGGTAATTTAACAGCAAGAATCACTGCTAATCCAAGAAACCCACAACTTATTGAACTTAAAAATGTTCTAAATAGACTTCTTGATGCTTTACAGGCTAGAGTAGGTTCTGATAT